>CAZSIO010000030.1:0-9593 GCA_964606865.1 uncultured Sideroxydans sp. | reverse complement strand
AATTGGCCACCGTCTGCGCCTCGACACCCTGCGAGGCATCCACCACCAGCAGCGCGCCCTCGCAGGCGGATAGCGAACGCGATACTTCATAAGAAAAATCCACATGCCCCGGCGTGTCGATCAGATTGAGGTTGTACACCTGACCGTCGCGGGCTTTGTAACTCAACGCGGCGGTCTGCGCCTTGATGGTGATGCCGCGCTCGCGCTCAATATCCATCGAGTCGAGCACCTGCGCTTCCATCTCGCGGTCGGACAAGCCGCCGCACAAATGGATGATGCGGTCGGCCAGCGTGGATTTGCCGTGATCGATGTGGGCGATGATGGAGAAGTTGCGGATATATTGCATGAGTGTCAGTAAAAAACCCGCCAAAATCGGCGCTTGCGCAGGGGGCAGCTGCAATACGGTGCGGCGCAGCCGAAGGGTGCTGGAGTGGCTGCCTCGCGCCCCCTCCCGCAAACGGCTGGCTTCGCCAGTAACGTGTCGGGGGCGCGCATTCTAGCCGATTTTGGCGGGCACTGCCGGGCGGCAGCTACGGCTTATTTGTCGTCGACTTTGAGCGGGATATACATCGTTCCGTCGTTGCGTCGCACGAGTAAGGCAATATTGCGGCCCGGCGCAACCTGTTTCAGGATTTCATTGAACTGTTTGACGTTCAGTATCTCGATATTGCCTATCGCCAGAATGACATCACCGCGCTGCAGATCGGCACGCGCCGCCGCGCCCTTGGCCTCAAGCACCAGCAAGCCGCCGCCAACCTGGAGTTCGGCTTTTTGCTCATCGTTCAGTTCGGTGACGTTCAGTCCGAGACGGGCGATGCTCTGCGATGGGGTGTCGCCACCCTGATTGTCCCTGGCCTGCTTGCCCGCAGCATCCTGTATCTCACCCACAATGATGGATACTTTCAAGGTACTTCCCTTGCGCCACAGCAGCACCCCAACCTCGCTACCGGGCTTGGTCGCGGCCACGATGCGCGGCAAATCGGCCGAACTGGTCACCGGTTTGCCGTTAAATTTAAGGATTACGTCGCTGGCGCGCACCCCCGCCCGGTCAGCGGGTCCACCCCGCTCCACACCGGAGATCAGCGCACCTTCTGCCTTGGCCAGGCCAAAAGAATCCGCCAGTTCACGCGTCATCTCTTGGATGCTGACCCCGATCCGGCCGCGTGTCACCTTGCCGGTGGCGCGCAATTGGGCGACCACATCCATCGCGACATCGATCGGAATGGCGAACGACAAGCCCATGTATCCGCCGGAGCGGCTGTATATCTGCGAATTGATGCCGACCACTTCGCCCTTCAAGTTGAACAGGGGGCCGCCGGAATTGCCCGGATTGATCGCCACATCGGTCTGAATGAAGGGGACGAAATTCTCCTGCGGCAGGGATCGCCCCTTGGCGCTCACGATACCCGCCGTCACGCTGCTGTCGAAGCCGAAGGGCGAGCCGATTGCCAACACCCATTCCCCGACCTTGAGTTGCTCCGGGTTTCCCAGCACAACCTGGGGCAATCCGCTCGCTTCGATCTTGAGCAGCGCAACGTCGGTGCGCTTGTCGGCACCGACCACCGTCGCCTTGAATTCGCGCTTGTCCGTCAGACGCACAGTGATCTTGTCCGCGCGATCGACCACGTGGGCATTGGTCAGGATGTAGCCTTCAGTATTGATGATGAATCCGGAACCCAGCGATCTGGATTCACGCTGTTGCGGCATTTGCGGGGCAAAGCGCCGGAAGAATTCATTGAACGGGTCGTTCTCCGGCAAGTTGGGGAACCCCTGCAATCCCTGCGGCGCCTCGATAATCTGCGTGGTGCTGACATTGACCACCGCCGCCCCCTGCTTTTCCACCAGCGCGGTGAAATCCGGCAACTCCGCGGACCACACCGATCCGGCGAACAGCGCACCCAGGAAAAATAGTAAAGACCGTTTGAACATGAAGACCCTCCCGATTATTTCTCAAAAATCCGCTTTGGCTTTCACCACCGATTGCACGACCGCCTGCTGCTTCGTCCCGGCCGCAAGGACGCGACTTGCGGCAAACCCCGCCAGCAATCCCGCCAGCGCACCCAGCAGGGCCAGTCCATCACGCTCCGCTGCAGTGCCGCCAAGTGATGCGCCCAACACCGCACCACCCAACAATAACCCGAGAGGCAGGCTATACATCAGCAACGAACTGCGCAGCAACAGGCCTTCCGGCAGCACAACGTTCACTTCGTCGCCGACACGCGCCTGCACGGAATTCCTTGCGCTGAACTGGCGCGGTTTGTTGCTGCAAAACATCTGCGCCAGCTTGCCGCTGCCGCAGCCGTTACCGCTGTTGCAATGGCTGCAACCGAAATTGCCGACCGGGGCAATCTCGGCCTGATCGCCGCGCAAAGCCAGCACAATGGCGCGCATCTCATTCATGCGGCACCCCCGCATAACGCACGGATTCCGCGACCTGCAACACGGCACGCGGCGGCAATTCGCCAACGACGGTGATGCAATTGCCATCGATCAGCTTGCGAAACACATGCACCGCACCCTGGCTGGATAGCCCGAAGCGCCGATGATCTGCCTCGTCAGCCTGTTCGATGAAGACCGACAGCGCCGCCAGTCCGTCCGAATAGACAATCTGCACGACCGGCGCTTCGCGGTGCGCCAACGTGCGGCGCATCTCGATTATTTTCTTGAACCCGGCCGGCACGCCATCCACTTGCCAGCCGCTCGATACACTTTCGACATTCGCCTGGGGCAGGGGCGATAGATGTTCTTTGCCAGCCACCTCTGCCGTATCGGACTCACTGCCGGGAACCCATTGGCGATCGATATTGCCGCCGATTTGCAACTGCGAAAAAGCATACTGCTCGATCACCCTGTCGCGTTCGTCCAGCACGACCGCCTTCAGCAACAGGCCGGATTCGCTGTGCGCCCACATCTTGCGCGCATAGCGCAAAGTATCCCTGGGCTGAAAGCGTATGGTGTGCGCGTGATAGTCCGCCACCCGGTCCTCTTCTTCCTGCGAGACGACATAGTTTTCTTTCAGCGTCAGAATCTGCTCGGGCAACAGTGCCGGGAAAGCGCGCCGTGCCTGGCGCTTGCCGAGACTGACTTTTTTGTCGCCCATATAGATCCAGACCTGGTCATTGTGGCGGATGAACTCGCGCCGCGAACCTTCCAGTCCCTGCAATCGCTCGTGTTCGCCCTGCTGGTCGACCAAATGCGTGATACGCGACATCTCCACCCGACCGCCGGCCTGATAGACAAAAATGCCGCTGTAGTTGGTCTGATGCGCGGCAAACGCCATGGTGCGCAACCAGTCAACATCATCCAGCAAGGGATCGGCCACGGCAGACGCCATACCCAATGACAGCAGGATTCCCGGCAGGAGATTTTTCAGGATGACGCGTCTCACTGTTTGGCCGCCACCGTGTGGATATAGGTCGCCGCACCCTGCGTGTCCGCACTGGGCGAGAATTCCTGGTGCGCCATCAGGTAGTCATCGATCTGATAGGCGGCCGGACGAATCGCATTCTGCGGCTGAACGGTTGCCATCTGCACCGCCGGCTCAGTCCCGATCTGTGTCGATAACCATGCGACCAAGGCCAGCGCCATGACCGAGGCGACGGCTGACAAGGCATAGTGTTTGAGGCGCTGCGGACTGTGGTGGCGCGGCGCCAAGATGGTTGGCTCCGCTTGCAGACGCTGATGAAAGGAGTGGGTGAAGCCGCAGCGGATATGTTCCGGTTGACGCAGGACATCGCCGATCAAGTGATAGAGCTCCCAGTTGCGGTTGGCATCCGGTTGTCGCTTGAGCTTACCCAGCAGCGCCTCCGCTTCATCCTCGAACAACTCACCGTCCATCAATGCCGATATTTCCTGTTTCATATTCACCACCTGTTGTTTTCACTTGTTCCCAGCAATGGCCGCAGATTCGTGGCGACCACCTCGCGCGCGCGAAAGATGCGCGACCTGACCGTGCCGATCGGGCAATTCATTACCGACGCGATCTCTTCATAACTCAAGCCCTCGATCTCGCGCAAGGTCAGCGCGGTGCGCAAATCCTCCGGCAGTTGCTGCAAAGAGGCGTTGACGACCTCTACCACCTGTTTGCTCATCAATTCGTTTTCCGGGGTTGCCACCTCATGCAGCAAGCCCGCATCCTCAAAGTCTTCCGCCTCTTCCGCGTCGAATGCGGTGCTGGTTGGCGCACGCCGCCCCTGCGCCAGCAAATGATTCTTGGCCGTATTGATCCCGATCCGGTACAACCAGGTGTAAAACGCGCTGTCGCCGCGAAAGGCCGGCAATGCCCGATACGCCTTGATGAAAGCTTCCTGCGTCAGATCCTCCGCTTCGGCGGCATTGCGCACAAAGCGATTGATCAGGCGCCCGAGGCGCCGCTGATATTTGCCCACCAACAACTCGAACGCGTGCTTGTCACCGCGTTGCGCGCGTTCCACCAGTTGCTGATCGACTTCCCTGTCACCCATTCCGTTTCCCGGTTTGTAATAAGCGCCATCCAGCGCGGCGGGTGAGTATAACCGGACGGGTGCACAGCGTCAGCCTTGCCCGTAACGCACGAATGGACAGCCTCACTGAAAATTAGTTCATTTCCACGGTTAGACCGAAACTCGCAGAGTGAGGGTATAGCGTACCCCCACCCTGCGGGAGAGGGGGAACGGGGGTGAGGGGAAAGTGCATGGCACGCATCATCAAGGGTGTCATGATTGGCATGCCCGTTGCCCGGCAACTTTTGCTATAGTCGCGGCATCGACTCACGCCCCCTCTTCATCGTGCTGCAATTTGACACCCTCATCATCGGTAGTGGACTGGCTGGCCTATCTCTCGCCCTGAAACTGGCCGATCGGCAACAGGTTGCCATTGTCACCAAACGCGGGCTGCTGGACGGTGCCAGCGCCTGGGCGCAAGGCGGGATCGCTGCGGTGCAGGCCCCGGACGATAGTCTGGACGAACATATCCGCGATACGCTCACGGCGGGCGCCGGCCTGTGCGATGAGCAAACCACGCGCTTTGTGGTCGAGCGCGGCGCAGCGGCTGTCAGCTGGTTGATCGACCAGGGCGTGCCGTTTTCCAGAACCGAGGGCAGCAGCACCGACTTCCACCTCACGCGCGAGGGCGGCCACAGTCGCCGTCGCATCATCCATGCGGCCGATGCCACCGGCAAAGCGGTGCAACAGACACTGGCCGAACGCGTGCTGGCACACCCCAACATCACCGTCCTCGAACAGCACATCGCGGTAGATCTGATCACCGGACGCAAACTCGGCAAGAAAGAGGAGCGTTGTTACGGTGCCTACGTGCTGGACAAAGGGCGTGACACAGTGCTGACCATTGCGGCAGACAACACCGTGCTCGCGACCGGCGGCGCGGGCAAGGTCTATCTGTACACGACCAATCCCGACACCGCCACCGGGGACGGCATCGCCATGGCTTGGCGCGCCGGTTGCCGCGTATCCAATATGGAGTTCATGCAATTCCACCCAACCTGCCTTTACCATCCGCACGCCAAATCCTTCCTGATCAGCGAGGCGGTACGCGGCGAGGGCGGCCTCCTCAAACTGCCCGATGGCACCCGTTTCATGCCGCAGCACGATGAGCGCGCCGAGTTGGCGCCGCGCGACGTGGTTGCGCGCGCCATCGACTATGAAATGAAAAAAGGCGGTCTGGATTGCGTATTCCTGGATATTTCACACCAGCCGGAAGCTTTCCTGAAGGAGCATTTCCCGAACATTCATGCCCACTGTCTGGCGCTGGGCATCGATATTGCCAAACAGCCGATCCCGGTCGTGCCGGCCATGCACTTCACCTGCGGCGGCGTGATGACCGATCTGGCGGCACGCACCGACATCAATCATTTGTATGCGATCGGCGAAACGGCCTGTACCGGCTTGCACGGCGCCAACCGCCTCGCCAGCAACTCGCTATTGGAATGTCTGGTATTCGCCGACGCGGCGGCTAGCGACATTCTGCAACGCCAGCCCAACCCGCCGGAGAAGCTTCCGAACTGGGATGAAAGCCGGGTGACCGATGCGGATGAGTTGGTGGTCGTCTCGCATAATTGGGATGAATTACGCCGCTTCATGTGGGACTACGTCGGCATCGTGCGCACCACCAAACGCCTGCAGCGCGCCCAGCACCGTATCCTTCTCCTGCACGAGGAAATCAGCGAGTATTACCGCAATTTCCACGTCAGTGCAGACTTGCTCGAACTGCGCAATCTGGTGCAAACCGCCGATCTGATCGTGCAAAGCGCCCTGTCACGCCATGAAAGCCGCGGCCTGCATTACAGCAAGGACTATCCGCAAACCCTGCCTGTCGCCAAACCGACCATTCTCTCCCCGTAGCCTAGCGTAGCGTCACGCCTGACCGGACCAGCGGAGCCGGACACGCAGGCGGCGAAAGTCAGCCTCGCCCATGCTGTCCGGCATGATCACCACACTATGTCGCTTGCCTGAATCGGTCGTGGTATTGAGCAAGACAAGATACGGCGAGACAAAAGTGCTCCGATCAACTTTTCCCTGGACGGAAGCGCCCTTGCGCGGAATGAGCAAAAGGCGACCTTGCGGCGCCAACTCAAAAGCCACCCATGATTTGCTGTATCGCAACCGGGCATCACGCAGAAGCACAAAACCGAATGCCAACAGCACCCCCAATGCGCCCGCCAGGCACCAGTAGAAAGGTAGGGGTGAATGGTAAAGCAGCGCCACGAGCAGGGCTGAAGACAACAGCAGAAAAGCGGTCAGGATGCGCGATGGCCGGATGGTGTACCGCTGCCCAAGCTCGCCGGACATCATCCCGGATCAGGAGAAGATCGTAGCGAACAGGCCAACCAGAACAATGATGACGATCACGAGCAACAGGTATCCACCTGCCGGGTTCGCGTCGGCCCGGTTGCCCGCATGCCGGTGGGCAGCGATCTGGGGGGTAGAACCGCGATTGATCTCGCCCAGATCCGGACGTGCGATACGCAGCGTCTTGGACAGTTCTTCCACATCCTCTTTGCTGGCGGTCATCGCGGCGAGGCGCATGGTCGCCTCGCTCGAATCAAAAGAACTGGAGAGTCCCAGAGCGGCCACCGGTTTGACACCGGCATCGTCGCCTGCCGCAAACTTTCCTGCTTTTTTGGCACTTTGCCTTCCCTTATCGGCTGCCGCCGCTGCATCGCGCGGTATCGAATCGCTGCATGCCTTCAGATCATCAGCCAGATCACGTGCATTCTGGTAACGCGCATCCAGGTCCTTGGCCAGCGCTTTGGCGAGAATGTAGTCGAGCATCTCTGGCACTGCCGGGTTGGCACTGCTCGGCGCAGCGGGAATGGAGTTGAGCGTTTGATACATGATGGCGTTGACGTTCTCGCCGATGAACGGAACCTGCCCGGTCAGCATCTCGTACAACATCACACCCAGGGAAAAAATGTCGGAACGACGGTCAATCTCCTTGCCCAACACCTGCTCGGGCGACATGTACTTGGGCGATCCCAGCACCATGCCGGTCTGTGTCCGCACCGCAGCCGATGCCATCCGGGCAATGCCAAAGTCGGTGATCTTGGCATGGCTGTCGCGCACGATCATCACGTTGGAAGGTTTGATGTCACGATGCACGATACCGTGTTCGTGCGCGTAGGCCAGCCCTTGCGCAACCTGGATGACGATCGCCAGCACCTCGCTGACCGGCAACAACTTGGTCTCGTTAAGGATGTCACGCAGTTCGCGCCCGTGCAGATATTCCATCGCGATATAAGCGATATCTTCGCTGCGCCCCACATCGTAGATGGTGACGATATTCGGATGACTGAGCCGGCCGGCCGCTTTGGCTTCCTGGTAAAAACGCGCCTCGTATTCGTCACGCTCTTCCATCGCCAGACTCAAATTGATGGTCTTGATCGCCACTTCGCGGTCGATCAGCGGGTCCCTGGCCTTATAGACGACGCCCATCGCCCCTTGGCCCAGCTCTCCGATAACCTCATAACGCCCAAGTTGGCTGATCATTGTTTAGCGCCGAATGAGTTGACTATTTAGTCTTGCTGTTTTTTACGCTGCGGAATGTCGCTCCCCACAGTGGATGTCCCGCTTCCGCGGGAGACAGCTCGAACGTGGGGTCAATCGCCAACACCTTGCGAAAATACTCCCTGCAGAGATTTTCACGGCCGGAAATACAATGGATGAATGCCAGATACTTGTAGGAGGTCAACTTATCTTCCTTGTGGACTAATTTAGTCTCCAGCACACTTTGCAGTGCATTCATCGAACTGATGTAGTTTCCCTCTTCGTATTCCTTGAGGCCTTTTTCCAGCTTGAATTCGGACTCGCTTTTACCGAACAAGCGAATACCACCGCGCCCGTCATCGCAGGTACTAACCACAGACCCGCACCCTGCCAGCAGCAGTGGAACAAAGCCCACTATCATCCAACGCAACATCTATCTGCTCTCCTGTTTGGCCGCTTATTTAAAGCGATGCCTAATTTTTATTTTTACGCCCGCCTTGACCTGGATGACTTCCTTGTACACCGGAAAAGTCGTATTCCTGATTTCAAGCGTGTGTTTACCGGGTACTACTTGCAACTCCAGCAGGGGCGGGCTGACACCCTGTATTTTCCCATCGAGATACACCTCGCCCCACGGCAGGATAGAAAGGCCGACGATCGCCGGGCCACCGGTAGTCTCTTCCAAGGTCCGGGTACGCGCACTCTGCTTGATGCCCTGTATCTTCTTTTCCGGCGGCGGCGCCACCTTCTCCGATTTAACCTCGACAGGTTTTGGCTCTACCGCGACAGCAGGCATAACGGGCTCTGTCTTGGACGCTGCGCTCACAACATCCTGTTTATCCTCCGGACTGTGCGATAGCCGGTAGATGCCCGTACCCAGTCCGACCAGGACGATTCCCGTCACCGCAATGAATGTTGCCCGCTGCGCCCAGGTCGCCTTGGCAAAGCGCGCAACAGCATAACGTTCCATGTTGGCGACCTGATGGGCAAAGGCGAACCAGTGACGCTTCGCTTGCACAATGATCCGATGCATGCCGGTCGAATCCTCAACTTCCGCCTTGAGCACCACACCCCGATGCGTGGAAGTGAGATCGCCCGGATAACCGATGGCATACACCTCGTGCTCGCGCACATGCTTGTCGGTGCGCGCGCCCTGATAGTGGAACATGCCCGCGTATTCATGCGACAAACGGGAGACCGCATCAAAATAGGAGCGCGAAACCAGAATCTGACCGGGATCGGCAAAACCCATCACGCGTTGCGCCACATTGATCCCGTCACCCACGATGTTGGGCAGCCCATTGATATCCTTGACCAGACGCACCGGCCCCAGATTGATGCCCATGCGCACCAGCAGGGGTGGCTCCATGCGCACCCCCTCGCCCAGCAAACTGCTGCGGACACTCAACGCTGCCTGCAGCGCATCCTCGATGTCGCCGAGAAAACTGATCGCCGCCCCATCTCCGGTATCCAGAATAATCCGGTCGGCGACCGGCACGTCACGGATCGCAATCGACAGAAAGGCATTGAAACGCTCTTTCAGCGAAATTTGGCCCGTGACGGATTTTTTCGAATATTCGACGATATCCAAAAAAAAGATCGCGCAAACGATGG
>CAZSIO010000029.1:0-9802 GCA_964606865.1 uncultured Sideroxydans sp. | reverse complement strand
TGGCAAACTGGGATTTCGCGGCGAAGAATTTCGCCTGATTTTTCAACGTAGCAAAAAACTCAAGGCCGGAGCGTTCCTCCGGCCTTTTGCTTTCATCTGTTACGGACTTTCAATTCGACTTTATGTTCAAGGCGGTCATCCGTCAGCGGCAACGTCACTTGCGCCAGCAGATTTCCATCCAGCCAGAGTTGCTGCGCGTCATCCGTTCCGTCATCCAGTCGACTGATCGCGATGTGATAGACGGTTTGCCGGTAGCGGTAATGGACTTTGTAGCTGTTCCAGCTTTTCGGCATGCGCGGGGTCAGGCGCATGTGGTCTCCTTCCAGGTTCACGCCCAGCAGGGTTTCGATCAGCAGGCGATACATCCAGCCGGCCGATCCCGTGTACCAGGTCCAGCCGCCGCGGCCCGTGTGCGGCGCGAGCGCATACACATCCGCCGCGACGACATAGGGCTCGACTTTGTAGGTGGCAATCTGCTCCGGCGTGGCGCCGTGATGGACGGGATTGAGCATGCCGAACAATTCCCAGGCGCGCTCGTGGTCGCCCATGAGTGCGAAAGCCATGGCGCTCCAGATTGCACCGTGGGTGTATTGGCCGCCGTTTTCGCGTACACCGGGAATGTAACCTTTGATGTAACCGGGATCGAGGGCGGATTTGTCGAAGGGCGGGTCGAACAGTTGCACCAGTCCGGCCTCGCGCCGCACCAGACGGCTATCCACGGATTGCATCGCCTGCAGCGCGCGTTGCGCATCGCCTGCGCCGCTGATCACCGACCAGCTCTGCGGCAGGGAATCGATCCGGCATTCCGGACTGGTGTGCGACCCCAGCACTTCACCGTTGTCGAACCAGGCGCGGCGATACCATGCACCGTCCCAGGCGTGTTGTTCGATGTTGTGTTGCAGTTGCTGCGCCTGGGTGACGCAGCGTTCGGCAAAGGCGATGTCCTGGCGCGTGCGCGCGAGTTCGGCAAATTTCGTGAGTACGTCGTACAGGAAGAAAGCCAGCCACACACTCTCGCCACGGCCTTTGATGCCGACCAGGTTCATGCCGTCGTTCCAGTCGCCGCAGCCCATCAGCGGCAGGCCGTGTTCGCCGAAGGTCAGCGCATGCTCGATGGCTTGCACGCAATGCCGGTAAAGCGTGGCTGTCGTCTCGGATCGGTTCGGCAGATCGTAGTTGGCCTCTTCTTCCGCTTTGAGGGGGCGGGATTCGAGGTAGGGGACTGTTTCGTCGAGCACGCCGGTATCGGCGACGCAGGTGACGTAGCGGCAAGTGACATACGGCAACCACAGATAGTCGTCGGAGAAATGCGTGCGCACGCCGCGCCCGGCCGGCGGATGCCACCAGTGCTGGACATCGCCTTCGCGGAATTGATGCGTGGCGGCGCGCAGCAGATGCTCGCGCGCAAGCGCCGGTTGGGCATGCACCAATGCCATCACATCCTGCAACTGGTCGCGGAAGCCGTAAGCGCCGCCGGACTGGTAAAACCCGGTGCGTCCCCACAGCCGACAACTCAGGGTCTGATACAACAGCCAGCCGTTCGCCATCACGTTCACGGCGGGATCGGGTGTGTCCACGTTCACTGCGCCCAAGGTGTGGTTCCAGTAGTCCCACACTTTGTCGAGGGCGATGCGGCTGGCATCCGCCACGCGGAAGCGCCGGATCAGGTCCTGCACTTCGGTCGGGTTGCGGCCGACGCCGAGACGGAACGTGGTTTCGCGCTCTTCCCCGTCCGCCAGATCGAAAGCGAGCTGTAGCGCACCGCACGGGTCCAGTCCGGCGCCGACTTTGCCGGAAAGGCGGGTGCGCTTCAGCGCCGCCGGATGCGCCAGGCTGCCGTTTCTGCCGATGAATTCCTTGCGGTCGCCGCTGAGCGTGCGTGTCGCATCGTTCACATCCATGAACGCGATGCGTCCGCTGAAATCGGTGTTGTAATGATTGCGCGCCAGCAAGGCGCCGGTCTTGAGGTCCACTTCGGTTTGCACGTGCAGCAGATTCTTGTGCCGCGAATCGCCCAGCACCCATTCGCAGTAGCCGCTGACCGACAGGCGGCGCGCATGTCCCGACACGTTGCGCAACTTCAGCACCGAGAATTTCACCGGCGCATCCATCGCCACATAGACCCACAATTCGGAGACGATGCCGTTCTCGGTATGTTCGAACACGCTGTAGCCGAAACCGTGGCGGATCACATAGGGCGTTCTGCCGCGCGCGGGGCCGGGTGTGGGCGACCAGTAATGGCCGGTCTGTTCGTCGCGAATGTAGATCGCCTCGCCGGAGGTGTCCTGCACCGGATCGTTGTGCCACGGCGTCAGCCTGAACTCGTGCGCGTTCTCAACCCAGGTGTAGGCCGCACCGCTTTCGGAAACCACCGTGCCGAAATACGGATTGGCCAGCACGTTGACCCACGGTGCGGGCGTCATCTGGCCGGGTTGCAGGGTGATCACATATTCGTGGCCGTCGCGGGTAAAACCGCCCAGTCCGTTTTCAAACGCCAGTTCGCGTTGCATGAGCGGCGCGGGCAAGTCGGCAGAGCCGGAGCGGGTGGGCGTCAGTGCCGGGACGGCCGGTTCTGCGGCAGCGCGCGGCTCCATTTGCTCGGCCAGTGTTCCCTTCTCGTCGTCCAGGACGATGCGCGCCGCGGATTGCAGCAGCACGAGATCGTCGCTGGAAACCTGTTCCAGGCGACGCACAAAAATGCCGCCCGGCTTGTCCAGCATTTGTGCTTCAACGCCGGATGAGATCAGGCTGGTGATGGTGTCGTGCAGCGATTGGCGGTAAACCGAAACATCCTCGTTCAGGATCACCAGCTCGACCGTCAGCCCTTTCGTGCGCCAGTAGGAGTGCGCCTTGATCACCTGCCGCACCAGTTCGATCTTGTCCGTGTCGCTGATGCGCAGCAGTACCAGCGGCGCATCGCCGGAAATGCCGTAACTCCACAGGCCGTTCTGGCCGCGCCGGTTGTTGCGCAATACGGCCGGGCTGGCACGCCGTGCGGGGTCGGCATAGATCAGTGCGCCGGCCAGCCTGGCATAGAGTTGCGCTTCCGCTTCCGTGGCATTGAGCAGGTGCAGCGTCACCTGGCCGTGCGTCCACGCCAGATCAAAAGTGCGGTCGGCCATGCGCGCGCTCTGGTATTTTTCCACCTGTGCCAGCGCGTCTGCGCGGCTTGCCGTGACGCCCAGCACCAGGTCGATGATGACGCTCTCATGCGGCCCCAGCGCGACCGTGCGCCGCAACGCAACGACGGGATCAAGCACGGAGCCGGTGGTGTTGGACAAGGGGGCAATGTCCTGCATGGCGGCCGGATTGGCCAGGCTGCCGCCGCGTCCGACAAAGCGCGCGCGATCGGTCTCGCAGGAGACGCCATCCTGTTCGTCGCCGCGCCCCAGCATCAGGTGCAGCAACCACGGCGGTTTTTCCTCGTGCGAACGGGCACGCCGGGTGCACAGGATGGCGGAAGACTTTTGCGCAAACTCGGTCTGCACGAACAGGTTGCTGAATGCGGGATGCGCCGTGTCTGCGGCGGGCGTGGCAAGCACCACTTCGGCATAACTGGTCAGTTCAATTACACGCGGCGAGCTTGAGCGGTTGGTGAGGGTGATGCGCCGCAACTCGATATCGTCTTCCGGCGACACGCTGATCTCGGTGTGGGTTTCGAGTCCGGCATGCTGTTGCCGGAATTCCGCACGCGACTGCGTGAAGATGGCTTCGTAATTCCTGGTCTTGCGCAAGGCGGGTTGATACGCGGTGGACCAGAATTCCCCCGTCGCCACATCGCGCAGATAGGCAAACATGCCCCAGCAATCGCGCGTGGCATCTTCGCGCCAGCGCGTGACCGCCAGATCGCGCCAGCGGCTGTAGCCGCCGCCGGCACTGGTGATGGCTACGTGATAACGTCCGTTGGACAGCAGGTGGACTTCCGGCACGGGAGAAGAGGGATGCGTCAGCACCCGCATGGCATCTCCGTCGCTGGTGCCCGGTAGTGTGTGTTGCTCCAGTTTCAAATCGTCCGAGAATACGTTGGCGACGGTTCTGGGCACGCGTTCCTGCAACAGCAAATCCGCGGCCTTGAGCAGCGGGCAAGCCATGAAGCGCCGCTGCATGGGATAGTTGTGCAACAGGTTGTCTAGCGCCAGCAGGCTGATGCCCTGGTGGTGTGCCATGTAGGAAAAGACCGTGGCGCTGGTTTCGTCCGGCGGCAAACGCGCCGGCGTGTAGTCCACCGCTTCATAGAATCCGTAGTTGCCTGCGCGGCCCTCGTTGGCCAGACGTTGCAGGTTTTCGCACGCCGCCCTGGGGACAACCATCAGCGCCATCGCACTGGCGTAGGGTGCGATCACCAGATCGTCGGCCAGGCCCCGTTTCAAACCCAGACCCGGCACGCCGAATGCGCGGTATTGGTAATTCTGCTGCACATCGATGCGGTGGTAGCCCGATTCGGAAATCCCCCAGGGCACGCCGCGCGTGTTGCCATACTCGATCTGTTGCTGCACTGCCGCCCGGCAACTGTGGTCCAGCAGGGTTTTCTCGTAGTTGGGCATGACCAGCAGCGGCATCAGGTATTCGAACATCGAGCCGCTCCACGAAACCAGCACCGGCTCGCCGCGCGAGGCGATGAGCAGACGGCTCATGGAGAACCAGTGATCCTGCGGTATCTGTCCCAGGGCGATGGCGACATAGCTGCACAAGCGTGCCTCCGAAGCCAGCAGGTCATAGAAGCTGGCGTCGCTGCGGTTGTCGGAAACATTGAAGCCGATGCTGAACAGATTCCGTTCCGCGTCGAACAGAAACGTGAAGTCCATGTCGGCCAGTTCGTCGCTTTGTTTGGCCAGGGATTCCAATGCCTGCAGGCGCTGGCGCGCATGTTCGCTGGCTTCCAGCAGACAGCGCGCGTATTCGGCCTGACCCGCGTCCGCGTCGGGCAGGGGGGGAAGCGATTGGGCCAATAGCGCGATTTCGCGCAGGGTGAGCGGCTGGTCGAAGCGCAACAGTTTTTCGGCGAAGTCGCCGGACGCGCGCATCAGGCTTTCATTGCCGTGCAGCCACGGTGCGAGGAAGCGTATTTCTTCCAGATGTTCCTCGCAGCTTTGCAGCAGTAATTGGCTCCATTGTTCCTGCTCCTGCGTGGTGTGTGCGAAAGCAACAGCGATGTTGCGCGCAAGTTCGGTCACGCGTTCCAGCAGGGCATAACCCGCGCGCAGGGTGGCGGGTGCCGTCGCCAGTTCCGCGTCGAGTCGCGCCAGTTCGGTGTTTTCGTCCGACAACGCCGCGAGTATCTGCAGCGTGTCGCGCAGTCCGGCAAATATCTGCGGTGTGTAGATGGGCGCGTCGGCCTGCTCGCGCAGCCCGGCGGCGAGCGTGAGCAAATGTCCCGCCAGGTTGCCGCTGTCCACGCTGGAAACGTAATGCGGGTGCAGCGGTTGCAGGGTGCGCGTTTCATACCAGTTGTAGAAATGCCCGCGATACCGTTCGAGCTTTTGCAGGGTGGCAAAGCTGTCATGGGTGCGGCGCAGCAGCCGTCCCACCGACAGGTAGCCGAAATCGCGTGCGGCCAGATTGGCCAGCAGCGCCAGACCCATATTCGTCGGCGAGGTGCGGGCGGCGGTGACCGGGCCGGGATTTTCCTGGAAATTGTCCGGCGGCAACCAGTTCTCTTCCGCGCTGACAAAGGTGTCAAAGAAGTGCCAGGTTTTGCGGGCGCTGATGCGCAGGAAGTTCAGTTGCACCGCCGTCAGATTTGCGGCAGCGGATTTGATCGGCTGGCTGATCCACCATGCGAGCCACGGCGAGACGAACCACAGTCCAAAAATCGGCAAGGCCCAGGGCAATTGGCCCGGTTGCATGACGGCCAGGAAAATACCCGACACCAGTGCCAGCAGGGGGGCGCTCCACATGCGCGCAAAAAAACCGGCCAGGTCATTGCGTGCCGACAGGTCGGAATCGCTGGAGGTTTGCCATTCCAGCAGCCGTTTGTGCGTGACCAGCAAGCGCAGCAGCGTTCTGACGATGGCATCCAGACTGATGAATGCGTCGTAGGGCAAAAAGGCCAGTGTCAGCAACATGCGTCCGAGTTGGCGCGCGCCCGAATCCGCCACGCCGCGCAAATGCATGGCCCAGGGCATATCGGATGACTTGCGCAACGCGTCGGCCAGCGCCAGCAGGCCGGGGAAGGCGATGAGGGCAACGACCAGCAGTAGTCCCTGTGCGCCCAGTTGCGGAAACAGCAGCCAGGCACCCGGCAACAGTAACAGCAGCGCGACCGGTACCAAGCTGCGCCGCAGGTTGTCAAGAATTTTCAACTGCGACAGTGCGGATAGCGGATTGGCAATGCGTTGGGCAGTGGAACCGGGAACGCGCGGCAGCAGCCATTGTGCGATCTGCCAGTCGCCGCGTATCCAGCGGTGACGCCGCGCGATGTCCACGTTATAGCGCGAGGGATATTCCTCGAACAGTTCAACGTCGCTCACCAGCGCGGAACGGGCATGACACGCTTCCAGCAGATCGTGGCTGAGCACGGTGTTTTCCGGGAAGCGTCCGTGCAGGGCCCGTTCAAAGGCGTCCACATCGTAAATGCCTTTGCCGATAAACGAGCCTTCCTGAAATACATCCTGATACACGTCCGATACTTCGCGCGTGTAGGGATCGATGCCCGCGTCGCCGCCGAACAGTCGCACGAACCAGGAGCGGCGGGCGCTCGGCAAACTCACGCCGACGCGCGGTTGCAGGATGCCGTAACCGCTGCTGACGATCCCTTTTTCAGCATCGAACACCGGACGGTTGAGGGGGTGGGCCATGGTGCCCGCCAATTGCCGCGCGGCATCGCGCGGCAATTGGGTATCGGTGTCCAGCGTGATGACGTACTTGATGGAAGACAAGACAGCCGTGTCGCCCACGATTGCCGAAAAACAATCGCGCGCACCGCCGCGCAGCAGCGCGTTGAATTCGGTAAGTTTTCCGCGCTTGCGTTCGTAACCCATCCACACGCCTTCTGCGGCGTTCCAGAGGCGCGGGCGGTGCAACAGGAAGAACAGGTTGTTGTCTGTCGGGGAATATTTCCGGTTCAGCATCTCGACCCCGGCCCGCGCGCGTTGCAGCAACACGGCGTCTTCGGGCAGCGTCTCCTGTGCCGCATCGCGATAATCCGTCAGCAGGGCAAAGTGCAGATGCCGGTCGCGGTTCGCGAGATGATGTATCTCCAGGGTTTCGATGAGGCGGTCGACGCCCGCAAGGTTCGTGAGCATGGTGGGGACTGCCACCATGGTGCGGCATTCGGGTGTGATGCCTTTTGAGAAATCCAGGCGCGGCAGCAATCGGGGTTTCACCAGTCGCGTGGACAGCCAGTTCAGCAGTGTGACGGCTGCCTGGCTGGTGCACAGAATGCAAACAAACGTGAACAGGAAAAGTTCCCAACCCTGCACAGCCAGCGTCCCGGCCTGCTGCACCAGCATGAACGTGGCGAGCAGGGTCGCCGTCACAATGCCGCCCGCAAACCAGGTCAGTGGAAAACGGCGAATGCCGCGCTCGATGAGCATGTGCCAGGGCCAGCGCACACTCGCCATGTTTTCCAGCAGGGCTTGGCCCGCGTCGATCAGATAGAAGCCCACGTGAGCGCTGCGATCTTCAATACCTGTTTGCTGTGCACCGTCTGCGGCCAGTTGTACGGCCTTGTGCGCGACCTCGGCTTCCGACAGCCTGCTGTAGCGGGAGAGTGCTTCGACCGCATGGCGATAGCGATCGCGCGTCGCAAAATCCATCTTGCCGTAAACACCGGCAGGGTCAGTGTGCAATGTCTTCTCGACCAGACTTTGCGTTTCGACAAACTCCTTCCAGTCCATTGCGCTCAAGAAGCGCAGGCTGGCAATGCTGTGGCTGACGGACAGGCGGTTGGCGGCCTGGCTTTGGCTTTCTTGCTGGACCAGCAGTTCGATGGTCAAGCCCTGCTCGGCGAGCCGCTGCTCCAGCCAGCCGCGCGCAAGGTGCAGCACCGGACTTTGCCGCGACAAACGCTGGCTGAATTCCGCCACGAAAGAGCTGGACAAGGGCAGGTCCGACTTCGCCATGTCCGCCACCACGATGACGAGGTGGGACGGATTCTTCTCCGCCATGGTCTGCAAACGGTCGATCCACAGGATGGCAAGTTCGCGATCTGCCTGCGCAATGGTCAGGCGCGTGGCAACGCGCTGCAGATTCTCGATCAGCCCCAGGCGCAGCATGATGGGAATGGCCCACAACTCGCCCAGCTTGAGGGAATCCACGGTCTGGTAGGCGGCGATGAAGACGCTGAGCGGTTCGGTATCGATCTGTGCATCCACATGCGAAATCAATTCGCGCACGATGTCGTACACGCGCGGCAAACCGGACGAAGGACTGTTCAGAAGACGGGGTAATTCGCGGCTGTAGCTGCGCGGCAAATGCCGTCTGGCCAACAGGATTTGTTCTTCGATCAGATAAAAGTTATCGAGCAGCCATTCGGCGGCGGGCGTGACGCGTTGTGCGTTGTTTTTGTCGAGTGTTGAAAGATTGAAGTTGCGTAAGATGTCCTCGTTTTGGCCAAGCTTGTCCAACAGATTGTTGGATCCGCGGCGGGTGACGACCAGATGGTAATCCGCCAGCGTTCTGGCATGCCGCGCCAATTGTTCGACGCTGAACAACTCGCCGCGCAACAGCGGCTCGCCCGCATGCGGGCGGCTACGCATCAATTTTTTTATCCGGTCTTTCCAGCGAGGCAATAGTGTTTTCATATGGTTTCGAATTCTGTCGCCCGGTTTCCCGGCCCAGGCCTATCCGGATGAATCAATCCGATTGGAAGAGGCCGGAACAAACTGTGGCAATCGTAAAGTTGTATTTCTTTCTTCTCGTATAACTTGTGAAGAGAAGTTGCTTGATGGCGCGCGGCGTGCCGCATGATTGCAGTGCGAAATGGAGCGTGAAGTATCGGACGAAATCGCTTCAATCAAGTCCGGGCCGAAATCAGTAAATACAAGGCGGGTCTATTCGGGCGGTATGGAGTCTCTTCAGTGAGATTCCGCAGGGCAGGATGGGCTGTATCTTGGTGTTGAGCGGCAAACCGAAACAAATGTGCGTTTATGTCGTCGCAGTAGGGCCATTTGACCACAGAAGCGCTTGCGGCGTCGGGTTAATGCCGGGTTTAGCTGCGGCCGGCATTGGTACAAACCGGATTCAGGGCAGGTGTGTTGCTCCGGTCTTTTCCATTTCATCGTCCGTTCGCAACAGGTTGTGGTGCGCCGCAGACAATTGCGGATCGAGTTGCAGCGCAGTGGTGAATTCGCTGCGGGCTTCGGCGTAACGGTGTGCCAGCAGATAGGCGTAGCCGAGGTTGTTGTGCACGCGCGCCTTGTGCGGCGACTTGGTTGCGGTGTCTTCCCATAACGCAATCTCGCTGGCATACGCGTGGTTGCGCAACACGGTCAGACTGATGCATGCCAGCAGCACGCCCGCCAGCGCATAACGCAAGGTGCGCAGGTCGATATGCCGCCTGGCTTCGATCAGCAGTGCGGCCAGCAGCGGCCATGCGGCCAGATACAACTGGCGTTCGTTGGCGATGTCGATGCGCGGCAGGAATAGGTAGAGCGGGATCAGGTGCAGCATCGCCCAGGCCAGCGCGAAACTGAACCAGGGACGGTTGCGTCGCAAAGCGATCGTCAGTACCAGCAGGAACAGGGTGAATGCTAACGGAAACAGCGCGCCGCCGAGTCCGGTATGCAGCGGCAGATCGGGGTCGATGTTCAGCCACAGCGGTAAGGCCCATTGCCGCATCAGCCAGACGAAGCCGGCTAGT
>CAZSIO010000028.1:0-9922 GCA_964606865.1 uncultured Sideroxydans sp. | reverse complement strand
AGAGAAACGTCGTGCAAGGCAGTTGCAATTTATCGTGTTGAGCGTGTTGTCGCTCTTGCTCGGCGCGGCCTTGGTGGGGCTGGTGCACGTCGCCATTGGCACCCAGATTTCCTATCAGGAACGCCGCAATGAATATCTGAAGCAGGAAACGGCGGTGCTGGATAAACAAATTTCTGAAATCAAGAAACTACGAGAACAGACACAGTCATTGCTGGCACGCAAAAATGTGGTCGAGAATTTGCAATCGACCCGCTCTGATGTGGTGCACTTGTTCGATCAGATGTTGCGAATCTTGCCTGAAGGTGTGCATCTCAAATCAATCCGGCAAGCCGGATTAAGAATCAGTCTGATCGGCTATGCCCAATCGAACGCCAGAGTATCGACCTTGATGCGCTCGATCGAAGATTCTCCTTGGCTGGACTCGCCGACTTTGGTTGAGATTCATGCAACGAATGTGGGCGGGGCGAGAATGAACGAGTTCTCACTTAATTTTAATCTGACTCGCCAGGAACCCGCGACAGCCAATGCGGCCAAGAATTGAGGTGCGCGTATGAACCTTCTTGAAGAACTGAAAAATATAGACCCGAAAAAACCGGGTAGCTGGCCGTGGCTAGTGAAGCTGGGCGCATTCATGTCGATGTTCCTTGTGGTTGTGGTGGCTGGCGCCTTTTTTGACTGGAAGGACCAGTATGAAAGCCTGAAGCGGATCGAGCAGGAGGAGGTGTCTTTGAAGGAGACCTATCTGGGCAAGAAACGGCAGGCAATAAACTTGGACATCATCAAGAAACAATTGCTCGATACGCAACAGTCATTTGGTGCCCTGCTCAAGCAATTGCCAAGCAAATCGGAAATGGATGCCCTGCTGACTGATATCAATCAGGCCGGCTTGGGTCGCGGGTTGCAATTTGAGCTGTTTCGCCCCGGAGCGGAAGTTCCGACTGGCGTTTTCACCGAGCAACCCATTGCGATCAAGGTAACCGGAAGCTATGACGATCTTGGAAACTTCGCCAGCGACGTTTCACAATTGCCACGTATTGTTACCCTGAACAACGTCAGTATCGTTCCAATTGCGGGAAACGGAGTAACGCCGGGTAGTTTGAGTCTGGAAGCAACCGCAAAGACTTATCGCTATCTGGATGAAGCAGAATTGGCCGCACAGAAGCGTACGGCACAGGCGGCGAGGAAGAAAAAATGAGAGCCCCCCTTACATTAATATTGGCAACAGTGCTGCTTACTGCATGCGGCGGCGAGGAATTCCAGGATCTGCGCGATTTTGTGAATACTGCCGGGGCTGATATGCGAGGGAAAGTGGAACCGCCACCGGATATCAAGCCCTACGAACCATTCGCCTACGATAATTCGGCTTCACTGCCAGATCCATTCCGCCCACGCAAAGCTGAACTGCGCGGCAAAGGCGGATCCGGAGAGAATCAACCCGACTTCAGCCGCCCCAAGGAGGAACTGGAAGACTATCCGCTGGAAAGTCTGAAGATGGTCGGCTATCTTTATCAGAATAAGGTTGGTCACGCGGTGATTCGCTCGGCTGAAGGCAAGATACACCGGGTCAAAGCCGGGAATTACATCGGTCTTAATTTTGGTCAGATAACTTCGGTGAGTGAAACCGAGATCAAAGTGAAAGAAATGGTGCAGGACAGTGCGGGTGACTGGACGGAACGAGAAAGCAGTCTGCAATTGGCCGAATGATTAGGAGCAAAAACATGAAACGACTTGAAATGGTGCAGCACAATCTCATCCGGGCATTCGCGATTCTGCTCGCTTTGTTTTCTTTCAGCGTGCAGGCACAGGAGGGAGGAGTTGGCGACGTTAACAGCATACAAACGATAACTGCCAGTTCCGAACAGGATGGCAAGCTGATTATCAAGGTCGGCCTCAAATCGCCGCCCAAGGGTCAGCCTGCCGCATTCACGATCAACACGCCGCCCCGTATCGCTTTTGATTTTCCCAATACCGAGAATGGGCTGGGTACATCGATGCAGACCTTCGGTGAGGGCGATTTGCGCAGTGCCAACATCGTGCAGGCGGGGAGCCGCACACGCTTGGTGATCAATCTGGCGCAGATGGTCGGTTATGACACCCGTGTCGAGGGCAATGAGGTGCTGATCACGCTGCAGCCGAAGGGGCTGGTTGGGGGTGTTACCACAGTTGCTGAGGCCCATTTTGCCGACAGCGCGGTGAGTGAGCAAAGCCATAGTTTGCGCGATATCGATTTCAGAAGAGGGGCCAGCGGCGAAGGGCGTATACAGATTGATCTGTCGGATGCGAATATAGGCATTGATATCAAACAACAGGGCAAAGCGCTGATCGTGGACTTTCAGCGGGCCACCTTGCCGCGCAACCTGCAACGGAAGCTTGATGTTGCAGATTTTGCCACCCCGGTACAGATGATCGATGCATTCGTGCAAGGCAGTAACGCACGCTTGTCGATTGAACCCAAAGGATTGTGGGAATATTCCGCTTACCAGACTGACAATAAATTTATCGTCGAGGTGAAGGAGGTGACGGAAGACCCAAACCGTTTGGTCAAGGGTCTCGCCCCCGGCTATTCGGGGGAGAAGTTGACCTTGAACTTCCAGAACATCTCGACACGTGAAGCCTTGAGCGTGATTGCGGATTTTACCGGGCTGAATATGGTCATCAGCGACACTGTTTCTGGCAGTTTGACCCTGCGCCTGAAGGATGTACCGTGGGATCAGGCGTTTGAGATCATCCTGCAAAGCCGGGGCTTGGACATGCGCAAGAATGGCAACGTGATCCAGGTTGCGCCACGCGAGGAGATTGCGGCCAAAGAGAAGATCGAGTTCTCTGCGCGGCAGGAAATCACCGAGCTGGAACCGTTGCGGACAGAGAATTTCCAGCTTTCCTATGCCAAGGCGGCGGATATTGTCGCGCTGATCTCGAATGATAAGCAAAAAATTCTGTCAAAACGCGGCAGCTCAAACTTCGATTTGAGAACCAATATGTTGTTCGTCAAGGATGTGCCATCGAGTCTGGAAGAAGTGCGCAAGCTGATCAAGCTGGTGGATGTGCCGGTACGCCAAGTACTGATCGAAGCGCGTTTCGTCGAGGCTGGAGAGACATTTAACCAGACCTTGGGTGGCAGGCTGGCTGCTGCAGGGCCGACGCAAGCTCAAGGCGGCTCTTCAATTGGAAGCCTAGGCAGGGTGAGTGCATCAGGCGGCAGCCTGAATTTGCCCGGCGCGACTTCGGGCTTGGGCGGTTTGACCATGACGTTGTTCAATGCCGCAGCCACCAAAACCCTGACCCTGGAGCTGAATGCTTCCGCCATTGATGGCACCACCAAGAACATCGCCAGCCCACGGGTGGTGACCAGCGATAAAACTGCGGCAACCATCGAGTCCGGGGTTGAAGTCCCTTACCAGCAGGCGAGCAGCAGCGGCGCCACCAACGTGGCTTTCAAGAAGGCCGTACTGGGCCTGACCGTTACGCCGCAAATTACACCGGAAGATAGCGTAACCATGAAGATCAGTGTCAGCCAGGATTCGGTCGGTAACATTTTCTCTGGCGTACCCAGCATCAACACCAAGAAAGTGGATACCCAGGTGCTGGTGGATAATGGCGGAACAGTGGTAATTGGTGGCGTCTACACGCAAGACGAGTCGGACTCCACCACGAAGGTGCCAGGATTGGGTGATATTCCGGTGCTGGGATGGTTGTTCAAGAACAATACGCGGGTAAAGAGCAAAAAAGAATTGCTGGTGTTCATCACGCCGAAGATTTTAAAGGACACCCTCGGATCAAACTAGAACTGCGGTAGCAGATCGATCAGAAGCCCGGCGCAAGCCGGGCTTTGTTTTACGGCAGAGAAGCGTAATTCGGCTACAATTTCCGCAATGATCACCAATCTCCCTTTCAAGCAAACGTCAGGCAATATCGTCCTGGTCGGTATGCCCGGTAGCGGCAAGACGACTGTCGGCAGGCTTCTGGCAAAAAAACTGCAAAAGACCTTCATCGACAGCGACGAGGAAATCCAGCATCGTACCGGTGTGACGATCCCCCACATATTTGATGTGGAGGGCGAGGCCGGTTTCCGTCAGCGCGAAAGCGCGGCGCTGGAAGAATTGGCGCAGCGCAGGAACATCGTACTGGCCACCGGGGGCGGTGCGCCGTTGAGTCCCGCCAATCGGGCGGTGCTCAAACAGTGCGGTGTGGTCGTGTATCTGAAAAGCAGCGTGCATGATCTTTGGCATCGTACCCGCCACGATCACAACCGCCCGCTGTTGCAAACTGCAGACCTCCATGCAAAGTTACAATCCTTGTATGAACAACGTGATCCATGCTATCTGGAGATTGCCGACATCGTGATGCACACAGGCAAACAGAGTGTGCACATGTTATTGGTGAGGCTGCTGGAAAGACTGGCCGCATTGCAGGGTTCACAGGAAAATCAGGAGGCAAGCGAGATGCAGACACTGACCGTTGGACTGGCCGAGCGCAGTTATCCCATTCATATCGGCAGCAGCTTGCTGCAGCGAACGGCGGAGCTGTTGCTGCCCCATCTGCCGGGCAAGCGAACGGTGATCGTGACCAATACCACCGTGGCGCCGCTGTATCTCGACCGGTTGCAGTCGAATCTCGAGCGACAGGGCGTGCGCTGTAGCAGCATCGTGCTGGCAGATGGCGAGCAATACAAGAATGCCGATTCCATCAATGCAATCTACAACGAGCTTTTGTCATCCCGCAGCGAACGCGGCACACCGCTGATCGCGCTCGGTGGCGGCGTCATCGGTGACATGACCGGCTTTGCCGCCGCGACCTATTTGCGCGGGGTGCCCTTCATCCAGATTCCGACTACGCTGCTGGCCCAGGTCGATTCCTCGGTCGGCGGCAAGACCGGGATCAATCATCCGCTCGGCAAAAATATGATTGGTGCTTTCTACCAGCCGCGCGTGGTGCTGGCGGACACGGATACCCTGGACACTTTGCCTGACAAGGAGTTGAGCGCAGGCCTGGCCGAGGTGATCAAGTACGGCCTGATCCGCGACGTGTCCTTTTTGGAATGGCTGGAAGCCAATATGGACAAACTGCGCCAGCGCGACAAGGCGGCGCTGCAACAGGCCATTCTGCGCAGTTGCCAGAACAAGGCAGAGGTCGTGGCGGCTGACGAGCGCGAGAGCGGCGAGCGCGCCTTGCTCAATCTCGGCCACACCTTCGGCCATGCGATCGAGAATGGCATGGGTTATGGCGTATGGTTGCACGGCGAGGCGGTGGCGGCGGGAACACTGATGGCGGCGGAGCTGTCACGTCGTCTGGGCTGGCTCAACGAAGCGGAAGTGCAAAGGGTTCGTACTTTGCTGGAGCGTGCCGGATTGCCCGTGATGGCACCCGCATTGGGCGCAGACAAGTACCTGCAGCTCATGGGGCTCGACAAGAAGGTCGTCGCGGGCAAGATGCGCTTCGTTTTGCTGAAAGCGATAGGGCATGGCGTGATCGCAGAGGATGTGCCGGAGGCGCTGTTGCGTGAAACGCTGGAGTCATGCAGTGGCTGATACCACGCTTGCGCCCTATGCGGTGCGGACGAGCGAACGCGGCCGGCGCGTGGCGGAACCGGCGCCTGCGGGGCGCAGTGAATTCCAGCGTGACCGCGACCGCATCATCCACTCCGCCGCGTTCCGCCGTCTCGAATACAAGACCCAAGTCTTCGTCAATCACGAGGGCGATCTGTTCAGAACCCGGCTCACCCACAGTATCGAAGTGGCGCAGATCGGGCGCTCGATCGCGCGCCACCTGCACCTGAACGAAGATCTGGTCGAGGCGATTTCGCTGGCACATGATCTCGGCCATACGCCGTTCGGTCACGCCGGACAGGAAGCGCTGAACGAGTGCATGAAAGATCATGGCGGCTTCGAGCACAATCTGCAGTCGTTGCGTGTGGTCGATGTGCTGGAAGAGCGCTATGCGGCGTTCGACGGACTCAACCTGTGCTTCGAGACGCGCGAAGGCATTCTCAAGCACTGTTCGCGCGCGCATGCCGCGCAACTGGGCGAGGTCGGGGCGCGCTTCCTCAATGACCGGCGCCCCTCGCTCGAAGCGCAGATCGCCAATCTGGCGGACGAGATCGCCTATAACAATCACGATGTGGACGACGGCTTGCGCTCAGGTTTGCTCACGCTGGAACAACTGGCGGAAGTGGGGCTGTTTGCCTCGCATCTGGCACACGTGCGCAATGCCTACCCCGATCTGGCGGAACGCCGCGTGGTGCATGAAACGGTGCGGCGCATGATCAACACGCTGATTACCGACTTGATCGGGCAGTCAGAAAGCAACATTCGGCTGGCGCGTCCGGAGTCCGTGGCCGGCGTGCGTGCGGCACCCCCGCTGGTGGCGTTCAGCCCGGAAATGCATGCGGCAAACAACGAGCTAAAAGCGTTTCTGCGCAGCCATCTATACCGGCATTATCTGGTGATGCGGATGAGCGCGAAGGCGCGGCGAATCATTCAAGATCTGTTTACGGCCTTCATTCAGGATCCGCGCTTATTGCCGCCAACCTCGAGGGTACAAGCCGACACGGAGCTCGCACGGTCGGTGGCAGACTATATTGCCGGCATGACGGACCGCTATGCGATACGTGAACATCGTCGGATTTTCGCGATTGAAGAGATTTGACCGGGGCGCGGGTTGCCCTTGGGGCCAAGTTTAAGGTAGCATTCCCGCCCTTTTGGATGAATTTTGGGCTCGGTGCGGACGTCTGCCGCCGTTTAGTTGAATGATTGAGGTGAGAGCAAGGTGAACAATTCTTCGTTGCCAGCGCGGCAAGGTCTATATGACCCGCGCCATGAACATGATGCATGTGGGGTCGGTTTCGTCGCACATATCAAAGGTCAGACCAGTCACGACAGAGTCAGCCAGGGATTGCAGATCCTGGAAAATCTGACGCACCGCGGCGCGGTGGGTGCCGATCCTTTGGCGGGTGACGGGGCAGGCATTCTGATCCAGATTCCGGACCGTTTCCTGCGCGACGAAATGGGCTGGGGCAACATCCAGCTGCCGCCGGCGGGCAAGTACGGCGTTGGCATGCTGTTCCTGCCGCGCGATGCGGGTGCGCGCGCCGCCTGCGAAAAGATTCTGGCCGAGAAGATCAAGGCCGAAGGCCAAACTTTGTTGGCTTGGCGCGATGTGCCGGTCGACAACAGTACCTTGGGTGAAAGCGTCAAGGCGGTTGAGCCCATGGTGCGTCAGGTATTCATCGGACGCGGTGGAAAAACGCCGGACCAGGACGCCTTCGAGCGCAAGCTGTTCGTCATCCGCAAAACAGCAGAGCACGCAATCAGCAAACTGGGCAAGGGGCAAGGCAAAGGCTTCTACGTGCCCTCGCTATCATCGCGCACCATCGTCTACAAGGGCATGCTGCTGGCCGACCAGGTCGGCAAGTATTTCCGCGATCTGCAGGATGCGCGCGTGGTCAGCGCGTTCGCGCTGGTGCACCAGCGCTTCTCCACCAACACCTTCCCCACTTGGGATCTGGCCCATCCGTTCCGCATGATCGCGCACAACGGCGAGATCAACACGCTGCGCGGCAACGTGAACTGGATGGCGGCGCGCCATGCCGCAATGTCGTCCAAAATTCTCGGCGCCGATCTGGAAAAATTGTGGCCGCTGATCACTGAAGGCCAGTCCGATTCCGCCTGTTTTGACAATGCGCTGGAATTGCTGGTGGCGGGCGGTTATTCGCTGCCGCACGCGATGATGCTGCTGATCCCGGAAGCTTGGGCCGGCAATCCGCTGATGGACGAAGAGCGCCGCTCATTTTACGAATATCACGCCGCGCTGATGGAGCCGTGGGACGGTCCGGCCGCGGTGGCGTTCACCGACGGGCGCATGATCGGCGCGACCCTGGATCGCAACGGCCTGCGTCCGGCGCGCTATCTGATCACCGACGACGACGTGGTGCTGATGGCGTCCGAGATGGGCGTGTTGCCGATTCCCGAACAAAAGATCGTCAAGAAATGGCGTCTGCAGCCGGGCAAAATGTTTCTCATCGACATGCAGGCCGGGCGCATCGTGGACGATGCCGAATTGAAACAGCAGATCGCCACCGCCAAACCCTATCGCAAGTGGATCGAGCAGTCGCGCTATTTCCTCGACGACCTGCCCGCCATGGCCGCCAAAGTCAAGGCATCGGCGACCTTGCTGGACGCGCAGCAGGCGTTCGGCTACACGCAGGAAGACTTGAAATTCATCATGCTGCCGATGGCCAATGCGGGCGAGGAGGCCACCGGTTCCATGGGCGCGGATGCGGCGTTGCCGGTGTTGTCCAGCCGCAACAAGGTGCTGTACAACTATTTCAAGCAGCTGTTTGCGCAGGTGACCAATCCGCCGATCGACCCGATCCGCGAAGAGATCGTGATGTCACTCACTTCGTTCATCGGTTCCAAACCCAATCTGCTCGGCGTGGACGAAACCATACCTGCGCCGCGCCTGGAGGCGCATCAGCCCGTGTTGTCGCATGAAGATGCAGCCAAACTGCACCACATCGACAAGCTCACCCAAGGCAAATACAAATCAAAGGTGCTGGATATCACTTACCCGGCGCAGCACGGCGCAGCCGGATGCGAAGCAGCAATCGAGGCATTGCACACGGCAGCGGACAAGGCGGTAGCGGGCGGTTACAACGTGCTGATCCTGTCCGACCGCGCGGTCTCCGCCGCGCGGGTGGCGATCCCGGCCTTGCTGGCGACGGCGGCGGTGCACCATCATCTGGTCAGTGCCGGCCTGCGCACCAGCACCGGTCTCGTGGTCGAAACCGGTTCGGCGCGCGAAGTGCATCACTTCGCCCTGCTCGCCGGCTACGGTGCGGAAGCGGTTTATCCGTGGCTGGCGTTCGATACGCTGGCGGCGCTGGAACTGCCGGCGGGCGTGACGGTGAAAGACGCACACAAACGTTTCATCAAGGCGATCAACAAGGGCTTGCTCAAGGTGATGTCGAAGATGGGCATCTCCACCTACCAATCGTATTGCGGGTCGCAGATCTTCGAAGCGGTCGGTCTCAATAGCAAATTTGTCGAGCGCTACTTCCCCGGCACCGCCACGCAAATCGAAGGGATTGGTCTCAAGCAGGTGGCGGAAGAAGCGATGCGCATGCACGCTGCCGCATTTGGCAACGATCCGTTGCTGGCCGACATGCTGGATGCGGGTGGCGAGTATGCCTGGCGCACACGCGGCGAGGAACATACCTGGACGCCGGATTCCATCGCCAAGCTGCAGCACGCCACGCGCGCCAACAACTTCAACACCTACAAGGAATACGCCAAACTGATCAATGATCAGACCCGGCGCCAGATGACGCTGCGCGGCCTGTTCGAGATCAAACCCGTCGGATCGCCCGTGCCGCTGGACCAGGTTGAGTCGGCGAAAGAGATCGTCAAACGTTTTGTTACCGGCGCGATGTCGCTCGGCTCGATCTCCACCGAGGCCCACACCACGCTGGCGCTTGCGATGAATCGCATTGGCGGCAAATCGAATACCGGCGAGGGTGGCGAAGACCCCAACCGTTTCAAGGTGCTGCACGGCGGCGAGAAGCTGTCGGAGATCATCGGCAAGAACCGCATCGAAGCCGACAAGACCATGCTGCCCGGCGATTCCCTGCGTTCGCGCATCAAGCAGGTGGCCTCCGGCCGCTTCGGCGTGACGGCGGAATATCTGGCCAGCGCCGACCAGATCCAGATCAAGATGGCGCAGGGCGCCAAGCCCGGCGAGGGCGGTCAGCTACCCGGCGGCAAAGTGTCCGAATACATCGGCCAGCTGCGCCACTCGGTGCCCGGCGTCGGTCTCATTTCACCCCCGCCGCATCACGACATTTATTCCATCGAAGATTTGGCGCAGCTCATCCATGATCTGAAGAACGCCAATCCGTCCGCTTCCATTTCCGTCAAGCTGGTGTCGG
>CAZSIO010000027.1:0-10014 GCA_964606865.1 uncultured Sideroxydans sp. | reverse complement strand
TTAGTGCAAGAAGAAAAACGTCCTACTTGATCTTCTTCAGCGCCTCTTCGATACGTTGGCATAGCGTCTTCAGAATTTTAATGCGGGCGAAATTCTTGTCGTCGGCTTCGACCAGAATCCACGGCGCGATCCCGGTGCTGGTGCGGTCCACCATGTCGCACACGGCGCGCGTGTAGTCATCCCACTTCTCACGGTTGCGCCAGTCCTCTTCGGTGATCTTGAAGCGCTTGAAGCCGATCTTTTCACGCTCCTTGAAGCGCCGCAACTGCTCGTCCTTGGTGATTGCCAGCCAGAATTTCATCACCACCGCGCCGCTCTCGGTCAGTTGTTCCTCGAAGTCGTTGATCTCGCCGTAAGCGCGCATCCAGTCGGCCTCGGTGCAGTATTTTTCCACGCGCTCGACCAATACGCGCCCGTACCAGGAGCGGTCGAAGATGGTGAAACGTCCGATGCGCGGAACGTGCCGCCAGAAGCGCCACAGGTAAGGTTGCGCGCGTTCTTCTTCGGTGGGCGCGGCGACCGGCGTGATGCGGTAATGGCGCGCATCGAGCGCGCCGGTGATGCGGCGGATGGCGCCACCCTTGCCGCCGGCATCCGATCCCTCGAATACGGCGATCACCGAAATCTTGCGGAATTTCGGATCGCGCGTAAGCAATGCCAGCTTGCCCTGATATTTCTCCAGCTCGCTGTCAAATTTCTTTTTGACGATCTTCTGCGTCATATCCAGCTTGTCCAGCACGTCGAGCTGGTCAATTGGCGGTTGCAGCGGGGCGACACGGGCGACCGGTTTGACCGGATGGTCGAGGCGGTCGCGCAGTGCTTGCAGCAGCGTCTTGCCGACCGTCAGGTTGCGATAGCGCGCATCGCTGCCTTCGACCACGACCCAGGGCGCTTCGGCCATGCTGGTCTCGCGCAGCGTATGCTCCGACACCTTGCGGAACTTGTCGTACAGCTTGAAGCGTTGCCAATCCTGCGCCGTCACCCGCCAGCGCGTCTTCGGATCCTTCTCCAGCGTTTTGAGGCGTTTGCTTTGCACTTCCTTGGACAGATGGAACCAGAACTTGAGCACCAGCGCGCCTTCGTTGGTGAGCATGCGCTCGAAGTGCTTGATCCGTTCGATGTGCTGGTTAAGTTCGGCGGCACTGCTTTGCTTGAGCACACGGCGCACGATGGGCGCGGTGTACCAGGAACCGAAATACACGCCGATCTTGCCTTTCGGCGGCAGGGCGCGCCAGAAACGCCACATGGCCGGGCGCTCGCGTTCCTCGTCCGACATTTCGGCCATCGCATGCGCCTGAATGTGGCGCGGGTCCATCCATTCGTTGAGCAGGTTGACCGTCTCGCCCTTGCCGGCGCCATCCACCCCGCCGACCAGAATGATGACCTGGAATTTGCCCTTCTCCGCCAGATCGAACTGCGCGTTGAGCAAATCTTCGCGCAGTTGCGGCACTTCCTTGTCATAGGTTGTTTTGTCTATCTTGTGTCCGAGTTCGGCTGATTCAAACATGATGTCTGCTCCGGGAGTTAAAGATTTTCCGGGGCGACGGCCAGACGCAGATTGGTCTGGTAATCGCCCTCGCTGGTGTGGCGACTGAGCCACCAGATCGCCCCTTTCTTGACGCTGAATCCGTTTCTGGAATCGGCCAGCAGCAATGCGGCGATCTGTCCCAGCACGGGTTGATGTCCCACCACCAGCACGGCACCCTCGGCATCAGGCCAGCCTGTCGCGCGCAACAGCGACTGCGCCGAAGCATCCGGCCCGACGCCGGGTTCGGTGGTGAAGGTTTTGCTGAAAGCGCGCGCCGTCTGTTGCGCGCGCACGGCCGGACTGACCAGGATGCGGGTGTTTTCGGGCAGGCGGGCACGCAGGAAGGCGGCCATCTTTTCCGCCTGCTTGTGTCCCTTGCCGGTCAGCTCGCGCTCGAGATCGGGCGCACCGTCGTGCGCCTCGGCATGTCGCCACAGGATTAGCTCCATCTTGCACCCCCTTCGGTTCGAAGCGGCTACAGCTTATACCCCACCCGCACGGGTTACCAGTCGGCGCGGCGGCGCGATTATTGCTCCTGCGGCGGTGCGCTCGCCAACAGCGCCAGCAACGCCGCTTGTGCGCTGAGCGGTTTGCCGCGCGCGCTTTTCTTGCGGTGCCAGAATCCGTTCAAATCCATCTCCCACGCCTGCAGGTTGTCTTGCAGATTGATCTTCAGCCCCTCGTCCAGCACCCGCTTCTTCAGTTTCTTGTCGAGAATGGGAAAACAGGTCTCGATGCGGCGGAAGAAATTGCGATCCATCCAGTCGGCGCTGGCCAGATAGACATCTTCCTTGCCGTCGCGGTGAAAATAAAAGATGCGCGAATGTTCGAGGAAGCGGCCGATGAGGGAGCGCACACGGATGTTTTCCGACAATCCCTTGACCCCTGGCCGCAGGGCGCATACGCCGCGCACGATCAGATCGACCTTGACGCCGGCCTGCGAAGCTTCGTACAGCGCGTTGATGGTTTGCGGTTCCAGCAGCGCATTCATCTTGGCGATGATGCGGGCGGGCTTGCCCGCACGGGCCAGGGCAGTCTCGTTACGAATCGCCTCCAGCACCTTGCTGTGCAAGGTGAACGGCGACTGCCATAGATAGTGCAACTGACTCGCCTTGCCCAGCCCGGTGAGCTGGACGAACACCTCGTTCACGTCGGCACACAGGTCCTCGTTGCTGGTGAACAGGCCGAAGTCGGTGTAGAGCCGCGCGGTGCGCGGATGATAGTTGCCGGTGCCCAGATGCGCGTAGCGGCGCAATTTGCCGTCCTCGCGCCGTACCACCATCAGCAGCTTGGCATGCGTCTTGTGGCCGACCACGCCGTACACCACATGCGCGCCGACCTGCTCCAGCCGCGCCGCCCAGTTGATGTTGGCCTCCTCATCGAAGCGCGCCAGCAGCTCCACCACCACGGTCACCTCCTTGCCGCGCTTGGCCGCCGCGATCAGCGATTCCATCAGCTCGGAATCGGTGCCGGTGCGGTACACGGTCTGTTTGATCGCCACCACCTCCGGATCGGCCGCCGCCTGCTGGATGAAATCGATCACCGGCTTGAACGATTGATACGGGTGATGCAGCAACACATCGCCCTTGCGGATCACCTTGAACATGTCCGCGCCTTTTTTCTTGAGCAGGGTCGGCATGCCGGGCACGAAGGGTGGAAATTTCAGATCAGGACGATCCACCTTGTCCGGGATGCCGATCAGCCGCACCAGATTCACCGGACCGTGCACACGGTACAGATCATCGCTGCCCAGCTCGAACTGTTGCAGCAGAAAGTCGGCCAGTTCCTGCGGGCAGTTGTCGGCCACTTCCAGCCGCACCGCATCGCCGAAATGGCGCTGCGGCAACTCGCCCTGCAGGCTGATGCGCAGATTCTTCACTTCCTCCTCGTCCACAAACAGGTCGCTGTTGCGCGTCACCCGGAACTGGTAGCAGCCCTGCACCGTCATGCCGGCGAACAATTCGCCGACATGGGCATGCAGGATGGACGAGAGGAACACGAAACCGTGCGGGCAGCCGGCGATCTCGGGCGGCATCGGGATCGCGCGCGGCAGCACGCGCGGCGCCTGCACGATGGCTTTGGCGGAATTGCGGCCGAACGCATCCTTGCCCTGCAACTCGACCGCAAAGTTCAGACTTTTATTCAGCACGCGCGGAAAAGGATGCGCCGGATCGAGTCCGATCGGAGTCAACACCGGCATCACCTCGCGCAGGAAGAAATCCTTCACCCAAGCCTGCTGAACTTCGTTCCAGTGGGTGCGGCGCAGAAAGCAGACACCCTGGGCGGCCAGCGCCGGCACCAGTTCCTTGTTGAACAATTGATACTGGCGCGCGATCAACTGATGGGTCGGCTCGAACAGGCGCTTCATCACCTGCGAAGCCTCCAGCCCGTCGGGGCCGACGGCGATGCCGCCGAGCTTGATCTGCTCTTTCAGGCCGGCGACGCGGATCTCGAAGAACTCATCCAGATTGCTGCTGACGATGCACAGATATTTGAGCCGCTCCAGCAAAGGCGTGTTCGCATCTTCCGCCTGTGCCAGCACGCGCCGGTTGAACTCCAGCAGGCCGAGTTCGCGGTTGAGAAAATTCTGCGGTGAATGATCCTTGCCCAAGTTCAGCTCTTGGGCGGCACATAACCGGCGGGCATCTGCGCCTCCGCGCCGAAGAAATAGTTTTCCATCTGCTGCGCCAGAAACTGGCGCGCCTTGGCATCCGCCAGATTGAGACGATTCTCGTTCACCAGCATGGTCTGGAACTTGATCCAGCCCTGCCACGCTTCCTTCGACACGCTGTTGAAGATGCGCTGCCCCAGAGAGCCCGGATAGGGCGGACGCTCCAGACCTTCCGCTTCGCGTCCGAGTTTTACGCACTGCACCATTCTTGTCATTGCTGTTCTCCATAACTGGTTGATGATAGGCATGCCATGTTACACGCCGATGAAAGGGTGCTTCAAAAAATCCAGATTTGCGGGCATCCGCTTCGCGGGTTGCCTGCTTACCCACATCGTCGCAATCCTGCCTTATTTCAGATTCTTCACGAACACCTTGGACCGGCGCTGGTAGTTGTACAGCGCCTTTTTCTCTTTCGGCAACTGGCTGACGTCAGCCTCGCTGAAATCGCGCTCGATGAACCAGTGCGCGGTGCGCGTGGTCAGCACGAACAACTTTTTCATGCCCTGCGCCCGCGCCAAGCCGCTCATGTGCTTGAGAATCGCCTCGCCGTAGCCGTGGTCGCGGCAGGACGGTTCCACCGCCAGACAAGCCAGTTCGGCCGCCGCCTCGTGCGGAAACGGGTACAGCGCGGCACAGCCGATGATGCGATGGTCGTGTTCCAGCACCTGAAAGCGCGCAATCTCCTTTTCCAGCAATTCGCGCGAGCGCCGCACCAGAATGCCCTCTTCCTCCAGCGGACGCAGCAGTTGCAGGATGCCGCCCACGTCCTCGATGGTCGCCGCGCGCAGGGTGTTCAGGGTGCTTTCGACCACCATGGTGCCGATGCCGTCGTCGCTGAACAATTCCTGCAACAGCGCGCCGTCGGTATGGCGGCTGATCAGATGCGTGCGCGCCACGCCGGCCTCGCAGGCGCGCACCGCGCAGGGCAGAAACAGGCTCACGTCATCCGGCAATTTGCGTTTTTTGCCCAGCACGGCCTGCGCGTCGGCAATGGTGAGCTCCTGGCTGAGCTTGCCCCTGCTGTCGGTCACCCCGTCGGTATCCATCAGGAACACCAGCTTGTCCGCGTCCAGCGCGATGGCGGTCGCGGTGGCGACATCTTCCAGCGTCAGGTTGAACACCTCGCCGGTGGGCGAGTACCCGAGCGGCGACAGCAGCACGACTTCGCCGAATTCCATGCGGTCGTTGAGCGCCGCGACATCGACCTTGCGCACGCTGCCGGTGTGCTGCAGATCCACCCCGTTGATGACCCCGATCGGCTGCGCGGTGATGAAGTTGCCGCCCGCCACGCGGATGTCGGCATTCGCCATCGGCGAGTTCGCCAGCCCCATCGACAGCAGCGCCTCAATCTCGACGCGCACCCGGCCGACCGCCTCCTTCACGCACTGCATGGTCTCGGCGTCGGTCAGGCGGATGCCGAGGTGATAGGTATCTTCCAGCTTGAGCTTGGCCAGATGCTGTTCGATCTGCGGCCGCGCGCCGTGCACCAGCACCAGCCTGATACCGAGCGCGGCGAGCAGGTTGAAGTCATGCGTCAACTCGACGAACTTGCCGTCTGCCACCACCTCGCCGCCGAAGGCGATGACAAAGGTCTTGCCGCGAAAGGCATTGATGTAAGGTGCGACGGAACGGAACCAGGCGACGAAATCGGCGGGTGATGCGGTGGCGGGCATGCTGTTTCTCCTTCAGGCGTTATCTTGCACGGCTAATCTTCATCCAGCAACTTGCCGCCGATCGCCCAATTCTCGTCGGGCAATTCGTCGAAAGCAATATACGTGTATGACGCCGGCTTGTGCGCGACGCGCGCCAGCGTGTCGGTGATCTCTGCGGCGATCTGCGCTTTCTGTTCGCGGCTCAACTCGCCTGCGATGCGGATGTTGACGTAAGGCATCTGTGCTCCTTTGTTTTCAGTTGAAATCGCCCCACAGGGTCTGTATCGCTGCCACCCCGGCGAGGGCGGCGGTCTCGGTGCGCAGCACGCGCGGCCCGAGCAAAATGGGTACGAAGCCGGATTGCTGCGCGAGATTCGCTTCGTCCGCCGTGAAACCGCCTTCCGGGCCGATCAGCAGGGTGACGCCGCCCGGTGGCCGGGGTTGTGTCTGTAGCCCGCCCGCGCCGCCCGGCATCAGAATGAATTTGCCGCCGCCGTTGCCGCGCAGTTCCTGCAACCACTCCTGCATCTCCTGCGGCGCATGCAACTGCGGCAGATCGTTGCGCCCGCACTGTTCACACGCGGCCACGGCAACATTGTGCCAATGCAGGGCGCGCTTGTCGGCGCGGCTCGGCGCGAGCCTGGCCACGCTGCGCTGGGTCTGGATCGGGATGATTTCGGCCACGCCCAGTTCGGTCGCTTTTTGCACCACCCAGTCCATTTTTTCGCTGCTGCACATCGCCTGCGCCAGCACGATGTGCAGCCCGCCGGCCGGTGTTGCCATGCAGGTTTGCAGATTGCCGAGCAACACGCGCTTGCCGTTGATGGCATGCAGCGTGGCATCCAGCGCATTGCCCTGGCCGTCGAAGATCTGCACCGCGTCGCCGACCCGCAGGCGCAATACCCGGCTGGCGTGGTGCGCCGCTTCGGGCGGCAATTCGCAGTGGGCGCCGGAGGGCAATGGTGGTGGACAGTAGAATCTGGGGGCGGACATGGCGGCGCGTAGGTTTTGTAACGGGCGTGATAATATAACGCCGCGAAAAATCACGCTGTTCATCAGAAGGATTTTGTCATGGTCAGTCTGCACCCCCCTTTGTGCGATTTCGGCTGGAAAGCCCGCCCCTTTGATCTGTTGGGCGTGGAGGGCAAGCGCTACACGCTCGACAACGCGCGCGGTCCGAACGGCCTGCTGGTGATGTTCATCTGTAACCACTGCCCTTATGTGAAGTCGATCCGCGACCGCATCATCCGCGACACGCGCGAATTGCAGCGGCACGGTATCCACAGCATCGCCATCCTGTCCAACGATCCGGCCGAGTATGCGGAGGATTCGTTCGAGAACATGAAGAAGGTGGCGCAGGAGTATTCCTACCCGTTCCCATATGTCTGGGACGAGACGCAACAGATCGCCCGGGATTACGGCGCGGTGTGCACGCCGGACTTTTTCGGCTTCAACGCCAATCTCGAATTGCAATATCGCGGGCGCCTCGATGCGTCGCGCAAGGAAGCGGTGCCGGACGCGCCGCGCGATCTGTTCAATGCCATGCTGCAAGTGGCGCGAACCGGACAGGGGCCGCGCGAGCAGATCGCCAGCATGGGTTGCTCCATCAAATGGAAAGGTGAAGCCGCGTGAAGATACTGATCCTGGGGGCGGGACAAGTCGGTTCGACGGTAGCCGAAAGCCTGGTGGGTGAAGCGAACGACATCACCATCATCGATTCCGACGGCGAGAAGCTGCGCCTGTTGCAGGACCGGCTGGATCTGCGCACCGTGGTCGGCAATGCGGCGCACCCCTCGACCCTGGAGCAGGCCGGCATCAAGGACGCCGACATGCTGCTGGCGGTGACCCAGAGCGACGAGGTCAATCTGGTCGCGTGCAAACTGGCGGCCAGCCTGTACAACACGCCGACCCGCATCGCGCGCATCCGCGCCGCCGATTATCTCAATCGCGAAGACATTTTCAATGCCGATAACTTCTGTGTCGATTTCTCCATCTGCCCGGAGCAGATCCTGACCGAGTACATCGTCAAGCTGATCGAATTCCCGGAAGCCTTGCAGGTGCAGAAATTCTCGCAGGGCAAAGCCTCGCTGGCGGCGGTGCGCGCCTTCAAGGGCGGCCCGCTGGTCGGCCAACCGCTGAGTTTTCTGCGCACCGACATGCCGCAGGTGGAAGCGCGGGTGGCGGCGATCTTCCGCCAGGATCGCCCCATCATTCCGGAGGGCAGCACCGTGATCGAGGACGGCGACGAGGTGTTCTTCATCGCCGCCACGGAAAACATCCGCAGCGTGCTGAAAGAGATGCGGCGCATGGACAAGCCGGCGAAACGCGTCGCCATCGTCGGCGGCGGCAACATCGGCTTCCGCCTGGCCCGGGAGATCGAGCATCACTATCAGGTCAAGCTGATCGAATTCAACAAGAAAGCCTGCGAGCGCCTGGCCGGCAAATTGACGAACACCCTGGTGCTGCATGGCGACGGCACGGACGAGAAGCTGATGCAGCAGGAGCACATCGGCGAGGTGGATGTGTTCTGCGCGCTCACCAACGACGACGAGAACAACATCATGTCCGCCCTGCTGGCCAAGCAGGCCGGCGCGCGCAAGGTGATCGCCCTGATCAATCGCGGCGCCTATGTCGATCTGCTGCAGGGCGGCAAGATCGACATCGCCCTGTCGCCGGCGCAGATCACCATCGGTTCGCTGCTCGCCTACGTGCGCCAGGGCGATGTCGCCGCGGTGCACTCGCTGCGCCGGGGCGCGGCCGAAGCGCTGGAGCTGGTCGCCCACGGCGATCGCGACTCTTCGCAGGTGGTCGGGCGGCGCATCGACGAGATCGAGTCGCCCAAGGGCGCCACCATCGGCGCCATCGTGCGCAACGGGGAAGTGGTCATCGCCCACCATGACACGGTGATCGAGGCGGAAGACCATGTGATCGTGTTTGTGGTGGACAAGAAGATGCTGAAAAAAGTCGAGAAACTGTTCCAGGTCAAACTCGGGTTCTTCTGATGGGCCGCACACTGACCGTCATCAATGCGCTGGGCCTGATGCTGGTTATGTTCAGCCTGACTTTCCTGCTGCCCCTGTTCACCGCCCTGCTCTATCACGACCAAAGTCTGTTTATCGATTTCCTGCTAACCATGGTGGTCACCGCCGCCGCTGGGGTGTTGATGTGGCTGCTGACCCGCCGCTACAAGGGTGAACTCTCCACCCGCCACGGTTATTTGCTGGTGGTCGCCATGTGGAGCGCGATGCCGGCCTTCGCCACCCTGCCGCTGTTGCTCGCCTTGCCCGAACTGTCATTCACCAATGCCTATTTTGAAACGATGTCCGGCATCACCACTACCGGCGCCACGGTGCTGACCGGGCTGGATACGCTGGCACCGGCACTCAATATCTGGCGCCATGAACTGAACTGGATGGGCGGCTTGGGCATTATCGTGCTGGCGGTGGCCGTATTGCCGTTGCTCGGCATTGGTGGCCGACAATTATTCAAAGCGGAAACACCGGGGCCGATGAAAGACTCCGCACTGACTCCCCGTATTGCCGACACCGCGCGCAACTTGTGGGTAGTGTACGTAGCCATCACGCTGTTATGCACTGTTACGCTGAAATGGGCCGGCATGGATTGGCTGGATGCAGTCTGCCATGCGTTTTCTGCGATGGGTTTGGGCGGATTTTCCACGCACGATGCGAGCATCGGCTACTTCGATTCGCCGCTGATCGAGCTCGTGATGATCGTGTTCATGCTGCTCGCCGTCATCAACTTCGCCACGCATTTTTTGGCTTGGCGGGGCAAATCGTTAAAAGTATATCTGCAGGATACCGAAGCGGTCAGCTCAATGGTGATGATTTTTGTGAGCTGCTTCGGCATCGCGCTGTTCCTGTGGTGGGAGGGAACATATAGCGATTTCCTCACCGCTCTGCGCCATGCCAGTTTCAATCTGGTTTCCATTGCGACCAGCTCCGGTTATGCCAGTGTGGACTATGCGCTCTGGCCGATCTTCGCCCCGATGTGGATGATGTTTCTCGCCTGCACTGTAGCCAGTTCCGGTTCCAGCGGTGGCGGCATCAAGATGATCCGCACCCTGGTGCTGGTGAAACAGGCGGGACGTGAATTCCTCAAGTTGCTGCACCCGAATGCCATCAATCCGATGAAGATCGGCGGCC
>CAZSIO010000026.1:0-10039 GCA_964606865.1 uncultured Sideroxydans sp. | reverse complement strand
GCTTTGGCATCCTGAAACTGTTTGGCCAAGGCCTTGACTTCCTGCTCGCGCACGGCAAATTCCTTGTCGATTTTTTTTTGCGCCACCAGCGCCGGTTCAGATTCGCGCAGAATGCGCTCGGTATCGACGAAGCCGATACGGGTAGATTCCGCCATGGCACCGGCGGCGAAAGCGAACAGCAAGATGCCCGTCACTATTCCGTATTTCATATTGACTCCTTTTCGCTACGACTATCTGGTGTCGTGTTTGGCGTTGGGTTTCGATCCAACATGTCGGACTAAAGTCCGACCCACATCAGAAGAAGCCGCCGAGCGTGAACTGAAAACTCTGCACTTTGTCCTGCGGCTGCTGGTTCAACGGCTTGGCCCAACTGAACTGCATCGGGCCTGCCGGTGAGAACCAGTTTATACCCACGCCGAGAGCATAACGCATTCCCTCCGAGGCTAGGTACGGGGTCTTCTCGCCGTACACCGCGCCGCCATCGAGAAAAGCGCTCAAGCGCACGGATTTGCTCTTCTCCATGCCGGGGAACGGGAACAGCAACTCGACATTGCCGATCACGCGCTTGTCTCCGCCCAGCGCATAACCGCTGTCGTCACGCGGGCCGAGTGAATTGGAGTCATAGCCGCGCACCGAGCCGGTGCCGCCCGCATACAAGTTCTTGAAGAACGGCAACACCATCCCATCGTAGCCGCCGGCAATACCCAAGTCTCCATTCAGGCGCAGCGTCAGATGCTGGTTCAGTGGCTGGAACCACTGCTGACTGTAAGTAAATTTATAGAAACGCTGGCCGGAGACCGGCAATGACGCCTCCAGCAAAGCGCGTTGGGTGGATCCCTCAGTGGCGTATATCCCGCTGTCGCGGGTATCGCGCGTCCAGCCGATGGTGCCCAGCACGTTCTGGTTGTGATTGCCAAAAGTGTTGATGTAATCGGTGAAGCGTGGCGGGCTGCTTGTGGTCAGCGCCAGTGTGGTGTCTTCCAGCGACAGGCCGTACTGGAAAGTCTCATCTTCGTTGATCGGCACCCCAAAGCGCACACCGCCACCATAGGTTTCGGAAGTGTATTGACTGATTGAAGTCGTGGTCGCATCGGTTCTGCGTTTGTACACGTCGAAGCCGCGACTGATGCCGTCGTCCGTGTAATACGGGTTGGTATACGAGATCGACAACGTCTGGTTGACCTTGCTGGTATTGATCTGGGTGGATAACGCATTGCCGGTGCCAAACAGATTGGATTGGGTCACGCCGCCCATCAGGGTAAGACCCTCCCCATTGCTGAACCCCGCGCCGATCTGGAAGTTTCCGGTCGGTTTCTCTTCCACATGCAGGTTCAGATCCAGCTGGTCGTTGCTGCCGGTCACTGGCTGCGTCTCGACGTTGATCTCGCCAAAGAATCCCAGTTTGTCGATACGCTGTTTCGATTTCTTGATCTTGGAGGTCGAGAACCAGCCGCCCTCCATCTGGCGGAATTCGCGCCGGACCACCTCGTCCTTGGTCTTGTCGTTGCCCGCCACATTGATCCGGCGCACATAAGCGCGCTGCATCGGATCAACCATGAAAGTAAAGGCCACCTGATGCTTATCCTTGTCGATATCGGGAATGGCGCTGATGTTGGCGAAGGCGTAGCCCCTGTCCCCCATCTCTTCCCGAATTTTGTCGGAGGCTGCGGTCAATGCCTCGCGTGAAAAGATTTGCCCGGGTTGAATGGCGATCATGGCGCGCAACGCCTCATGCGAGAACACCCCCTTTGCCCCGGCTACTTTGACATCGGACACGGTGTATTGTTCCCCTTCGGTGAGATTCAGCGTGATGTAGATATCTTTCTTGTCGGTCGAAATCGAGACCTGGGTCGCATCGATAGCAAAGTCCATGTAGCCCGAATTGAGATACAGGCTGCGGATTGCCTCCATATCGGCAGCCAGCTTGGGCTTGGAATACTGGTCATTATTGGAAAGCCAGGTGAACCAGCCGGGTGTGGTCAACTTCATCTCGTCCAGCAAGTCGCTTTCCGTGTAATGCGCGTTACCAACGATGTTGATCTGGCGAATTTTTGAAGGGTTGCCTTCAATCACATCCAGCTTGACGGCCACCCGGTTGCGCTCAAGCTCGGTCACTGTGGTGGTCACCACCACCGCATATTTGCCGCGCGCGATGTACTGGCGCTTCAGCTCCTGCTCGGACTTTTCCAGCATCGCCTTGTCAAAGATGCGCCCCTCGGCCAGCCCCACAACCTTAAGGTTATCCAGCAGCTGCGGCTTGGGGAAATCCTTGATCCCGTTCAGCTCGACACTGGCGATAGTCGGTCGCTCCTGCACCCGGACCACCAGCACGCCATGGTCGGCCAACAACTGCACATCCTTGAAGAATCCGGTGGCAAACAGGGCACGCAGTGCCGCCGTGGCCCGCTCATCGTTCACGGTATCACCGACCTTCAACGGCAGATAGCTGAACACCGTACCGGCTTCGGTACGCTGGATTCCTTCGACCCGGATGTCCGTCACCACGAACGGTTCACCCGCCCAGACGGTTGCGCCATACAGGAGCGCCAACACGCCCGCCAGTTTTCTTAAATCCATTGTTATTAACCCAAGATCAGGCGACTGATGTCGTTGTACAAGGCAAAGCTCATCAGGGTAAGCAGAAGAGCGATGCCAACCCGTTGTCCCACTTCCCACAGCGCGTCCGGCACCGGACTACCTTTGAAAAATTCGACGGCATAATACAGCAAATGCCCCCCATCCAATATCGGGATGGGCAACAGATTCAGGATGCCGAGGCTGATGCTGATCAGCGCCAGAAAACCGAGATAGGCGCCCAATCCCATATGCGCCGACTGTCCGGCATAGTCGGCGATGGTGATTGGACCGGACAAATTTTTCAACGATACCTCGCCCACCACCATCTTCGCCATCATCTTCAAACTGATCACAGAAGTTTCCCAAGTCTTGCGCAACGCCTGCTCCATTGCGCGCAACGGCGGGTAGCTCACCTCGGTCAGCATGGCATTGAAAGCGGCGCGATCAATCAGCGGCGCGGCACCGATGCGTCCGATCACCACCCCGTTTTCCTCCAGCCGGTCGGGGGTGATCGTCAACTGCAGTATTGCCGCGTCACGCTCGATTTCGGCTTGCAAAGGCTGTTGCGGATGTGTGCGCACCACCTCGACCCAATCGCGCCAATACTGCATCGCTGTGCCATCCACTCGCAGGATGCGATCCCCCTCGCGCAATCCGGCGCGCTGCCCCGCCCCATCTGCAACCAGTTTGCCGATGACGGGATAGACCGGCGGCTGATAAGGCTGCAGACCCAATTTGGCCATGAAATCTCCATCCAGATCAGTTGCACTCAAATCGGCCAGACGCAGCGTGCGCAGTGCAGTGCTGCCCTGCGCCGACTGCACCTCGAGCTGAGCTGGTTTGCCTTGCAACACCAGGTCGAGCAATATCCAGCGCGCATCCTGCCAGCTTGGAACCTCTACCCCGTCGATCGCGACGATGGTGTCTTGCTCGTGCAGCATCGCCATCGCCGCCGGCGTATCCGGCTTGATCTCACCCAATACCGGCTTGACCCCCGGTACACCGTAAATGAACAAGGCCCAATACAACAGCACGGCAAGCAACAGATTAGCGACGGGTCCGGCCACCACAATCGCCATGCGCTGCAACACCGGCTTGCGGTTAAACGCGTGCGGCAATTCCGCTGCGGACACCTCGCCCTCCCGCTCATCCAGCATTTTGACGTAGCCACCGAGCGGAATCGCGGAGATCACCCATTCCGTTTCGCCGTTGCCGAAGCGTTTGGCATACAACACCCGGCCGAAACCCACCGAAAAGCGCAGCACCTTGACCCCGCACCGGCGAGCGACAGCGTAATGGCCCCACTCGTGGAACACCACCAGCACGACGATTGCGAAGATAAACGCGAGTAGTGTTGTCATATTCAAAAACATCCAAACTTCAAGCCACAGAGTACACAGAGACCACAGAGAGATTCGCCAAATTCTCTGTGAGCTCTGTGTTCTCTGTGGCCAATTGTTTTGAATTTCATTGTGCGATCCACTCCTGCGCCGCGCGGCGCGCCGCTGCATCGGCATCCAGCACGTCATGCAAAGTATGCACTTCGCTGCGCGGAATGCTGCCCAGCACCGTTTCGATCAGGCGCGGGATATCGAGGAAGGCAATGCGCCGTTCGAGGAACGCGGCCACCGCAACTTCATTCGCGGCATTCAACAGCGCCGGCACGGTGCCTCCCGCGCGCAACGCCAGATAGGCCAGGCCCAGGCAGGGGAAACGGGTAAAGTCGGGTGCAGAGAAGTCAAGGCGGGCAATCTGAAACAGATCGAGCGGTGCAACCCCTGATTCAATGCGTTCCGGCCATGCCAGTGCGTAAGCGATGGGGGTGCGCATGTCGGGATTACCCAATTGTGCCAGCACCGAACCATCGACGTATTGCACCATGGAGTGGATGACGCTTTGTGGATGTACCACCACCTGAATCGCATCAGCGGGCGCATTGAACAGCCAGTGCGCCTCGATGACCTCCAGCCCCTTGTTCATCATGCTCGCGGAATCGACCGATATCTTGCGGCCCATGCTCCAGTTCGGATGCGCACAGGCTTGCTTCGGCGTGACCCGCTCCAATTCCGCCAGCGGCGTGTTGCGGAACGGTCCGCCGGACGCGGTGAGCAAAATCTTGCACACGCCGCTGGCCTGCATATCACCCGCATAAGCGCGCGGCAACGACTGGAAGATGGCGTTGTGTTCACTGTCGATCGGCAGCAGGATGGAACCGCTGCGATGCACCGCTTCCATAAACAGGTGCCCGGCCAGGACCAGCGTTTCCTTGTTCGCCAGCAAGATCTTCTTCCCGGCATGCGCCGCGGCCAGCGTGGGCGGCATACCGGCCGCACCGACGATGGCCGCCATCACGGCATCGACTTCGGGCAACGTTGCCACACGCACCAGCGCGCACGCACCGCACAGCACCTCGGTCGCCAGACCGGCAGCGGCAAGGCGTGAGCGCAAACGCTCGGCGGCGACTTCATCCAGCAATACGGCATAGCGCGGCTGAAAATGCTGACACTGTTCGAACAGCAACTCGTCCTGCTGTTGCGCGGTCAGGGCGATGATCTGATATTTATCCGGATGGCGCGCGATGACATTCAGTGTGCTTTTGCCGATGCTGCCGGTGGAGCCGAGTATCGTGATGTTCTGCACTAATTGATTCCCTGAAACAGCAGCGCCAGCGCCGCCAGCGGCAGAGTCGAAGTCAGCGCATCGATGCGGTCGAGCAGGCCGCCGTGTCCCGGCAACAGCGCGCCGCTGTCCTTGACGCCTGCCTGGCGTTTGATCGCCGACTCGAACAGATCGCCGATCACTGCCAGCACCACCCACCACCATGCAGTCAGCATCAGCGCGGGCAACACTTGCAGGCGCGAGAATTCCGCGCTAAAGGTCCAGACCAGCGCCACATAAATTGACACGCCGAAGATCGCACCGGCCACCCCTTCCCAGGTCTTGCCCGGGCTGATGCTGGGGGCCAGTTTGGTCTTGCCGAAGCGGCGGCCGGCAAAATAGGCTGCAATGTCGGCCACCCACACCAGCCCCATCACGAACAGCAGCACCCACGGACTGGGCGTTGCTTCGCGCAGATCAATCATGGCCAGCCCGGTCGGGATCAACACCGCCCAGCCGACCCCCATCATCAACCCAGGCTGGGTGACGCGCATCCCCGTTATCAACCAGGCCGGAACCACCATTAACCAGAGCACGGCCGACACCAGATACACCGCAAGATGAATGTAGTTGCGCTGACTGGGGTCAGTGTTGGCGCCCAGCCACAGCAGACCGAGCATCAACAACAGAGTCGCCCCCCAGTACAGCGTGGCTCGCCATCCCTGCAGACCCGACAGGCGCGCCCATTCCGCCGTGCCCTGCATCACCATCGCCACCATCAGCAGCACCCAGATCAGCGGCGGCAGCAGGAACAGCGCCGCCAACAACACGAGCAGCAACAGGGTGGCAGTGATAATGCGTGATTTAAGCACTCGATTGTTCCTTAAGCTGGTCGCTGGTACGGCCGAAACGGCGTTCGCGTTTCTGGTAAGACTGGATCGCCGCCTCCAGCGCGGCACGGTCGAAGGCGGGCCACAGGATATCGGTGAAATACAGCTCGGTGTAGGCCAATTGCCACAGCAGGAAGTTGCTGATGCGCTGCTCGCCGCCGGTACGGATGAACAGATCCGGCTCCGGCGCGTAGTGCATCGAGAGATAGGGTTGCAATTCTTCCTCATCGAAGGCCGCGGCACGGTCCGGATGCGCCTGGCTCAGGGCATGCATCGCCTGCATGATGTCCCAGCGTCCACCGTAGTTGGCGGCGATGGTCAGGGTCAGCCCGCTGTTGGCGGCAGTGAGACGTTCCGCTTCCTCGATGTGGTGCACCAGTGGCGCATCGAAACGGCTGCGGTCGCCGATGACTTTGAGGCAGATATTGTTTCTGTGCAGCTTGCTCACTTCGCGCTGCAACATCTTCAGGAACAGTTGCATCAGAAAGGATACTTCTTCAGGGGGACGGCGCCAGTTTTCGCTGCTGAAGGCAAACAGGGTCAGGTATTCCACCCCCAGCTCGCGGCAGGCCTTGACCATTTCGCGCACCGTCTCGACGCCACGCTGATGCCCCATCACGCGCGGCATGAATCGCTGTTTTGCCCAGCGTCCATTGCCATCCATAATGATGGCAATGTGACGCGGCACTACCGTGATATCGGGGATGCTGCGGGTGAAGCTGAAGAATCGCAAAGCCATGATTGGCGACCGTTGTCAGACGGCCATCAGGTCGGTTTCTTTGGCCTGCAGGGCTTTATCGATTTCTGCCACAAAACGGTCGGTGAGCTTCTGCACATCGTCCTGTGCCCGGCGCTCATCGTCTTCGCCGACTGCTTTATCCTTCAGCAATTTTTTTAATTGCTCGTTGGCATCACGGCGGATGTTGCGCACCGCGATCTTGGCGTCCTCGCCCTCGCTCTTGACCACCTTGATCAGGTCGCGGCGGCGTTCTTCCGTCAGCATCGGCATCGGCACGCGAATCAGATCGCCGTTGGTGGCAGGATTCAGGCCGAGATCGGAATCGCGGATCGCTTTTTCGATCGGACCGACCATGTTCTTTTCATACGGCTGAACGCCGATGGTGCGCGCATCGGTCAGGGTCACGTTCGCCACCTGGTTGACCGGGGTTGGATTGCCGTAATAATCCACCATCACGTGATCCAGCAGGCCGGTATGCGCGCGGCCGGTGCGGATTTTGCCCAAGTCCAGCTTCAACGCCTCCAGCGACTTGTTCATCTTTTGTTCAACGTTTTTTTTGATATCAGCGATCATGCTTCGCTCCTAATCTACTCGCACCAAGGTTCCTTCACCCTCGCCCATCACCACGCGCTTCAGTGCACCGGGCTTGAAGATGCTGAACACGACAATCGGCAGCTTCTGGTCGCGGCACAGGGTCAGCGCCGTCGCATCCATCACCTTCAGATTTTTGCTGATCGCCTCGTCAAAACTCAGGCTCTGATAGCGGATCGCATTGGGATTCTTTTTGGGGTCGTCGGTATAGATGCCGTCCACCTTGGTCGCCTTGATCACCACGTTGGCGGACATCTCGACGCCGCGCAAGGCAGCTGCGGTATCGGTGGTAAAGAACGGACTGCCGATTCCGGCCGCAAAGATCACCACCTTGCCGTCTTCAAGGTAGCGCAGCGCCTTGCCACGGATGAACGGCTCGGCCACCTGTTCCAGATTCAGTGCCGATTGCACCCGGCACTCCACTCCCGCCCGGGTCATCGCATCCTGCAAGGCCATCGAATTCATCACCGTGGCCAGCATGCCCATGTAATCGGCGGTGGCGCGATCCATTCCGGCTGCGGCAGGCGCCACCCCGCGGAAGATATTGCCGCCGCCGATCACCATCGCCACTTCGACACCCAACTCGGTCACTTCCCTGATCTCCGCCACGATGCGTTCGATGACCACACGGTTGATCCCGTAGCTGTCATCGCCCATCAGGGCTTCGCCGGAAAGTTTGAGCAGGATGCGTCGGTAGGCGGGAGCAGCCATGTTTGCCTTTCTTATTTGTTGGCCGCAGCCGCAGCGGCAGCCACTTCAGCCGCGTAGTCTTCCACTTTCTTCTCGATACCCTCGCCGACGATGAACATCTGGAACGCACTGACCGATGCGCCCTTGCTCTTCAGCAACTGCTCGATCGTCTGCTTGCCGTCCTCGGCCTTGACGAACACCTGTCCGAGCAAGGTGACTTCGCGCAGGAATTTCTGCACCGTACCTTCGGCGATCTTCTCCAGCATCGCTTCCGGCTTGCCGCTTTCGCGCGCTTTCTCGATGGCGATACGGCGCTCGGTGGCGATATCTTCCGGATTCACGCCGGACGCATCCACCGACTTCGGCTTGCTCGCCGCGATGTGCATCGCCAGATCCTTGCCCAGCGTCTCGTCGCCGCCGGTGAAATTGACCATCACGCCGATCTTGTTGCCGTGCAGGTAAGTGGACAGCTTGCCGGTCGTCGTCGCATAGCGTTCAAAACGGCGCACCGTCAGGTTCTCGCCCAGCTTCATCACCAGCGCCTTGCGTGTCTCTTCCACCGTGCCGGAACCGTTGGTGATGGGCAAAGCCAGCAGCGCGTCAATGTCCGCCGGATCGTTCTTCGCCACCGTTTCGGCGACGTTTTTGGCGAATGCCATGAAGTCATCGTTCTTGGCCACGAAGTCGGTTTCGCAGTTCACTTCCGCCACCGCGCCGGTCTTGCTGTCGGCGCTCAGATACGAACCGATCACGCCTTCCGCCGTCACGCGCGAAGCAGCCTTGCTTGCCTTCGCCCCGCTCTTGATGCGCATCAATTCTTCCGCCGCCTTGAAGTCGCCGTTGGTCTCGACCAGCGCCTTCTTGCATTCCATCATGCCGAGGCCGGTCGCCTCGCGCAGTTCCTTCACCATACTTGCGGTGATTTCAGCCATGTCACACTCCTAACAATCTCAACAAAATTCAGGTTACAAAAAAGGGGGCTTGCGCCCCCTGGTTACGGAGAGGCCGCTTAAGCAGCTTCTTTTTCCGCGACCTGTTCGACCAGATCGGTGGCCGCTTGCTCGCGCCCTTCCAGCACCGCATCCGCCACGCCTCGCGCATACAGGCGGATCGCCTGACTGGAATCGTCGTTGCCGGGGATCACGAAATCCACACCGAGCGGGCTATGATTGGTATCGACCACGCCGATGACCGGGATGCCCAGCTTCTGCGCTTCGGTGACGGTGCCCTTCTGGTAGCCGACGTCGATCACAAAGATGGCGGAAGGCAATCCTTGCAGATCCTTGAAACCGCCCAGGCTGCGATCCAGCTTTTCCAGTTCGCGGCGGAACATCAGGCCTTCCTTCTTGGAAAGCTTGTCGATGCTGCCGTCTTCGATCATCGCTTCCAGTTCTTTCAGGCGCTTGATCGAGGTTTGTACGGTCTTGAAATTGGTGAGCATGCCGCCCAACCAACGATGGTCAACAAAGGGAGAACCGGCGCGGATCGCTTCTTCGCGGATGATCTCGCGCGCCTGGCGCTTGGTCGCCACAAACAGGATCGTGCCTTTTTTCGCCGCGATCTTGCGCACTTCCTTCAGCGCGTCGTTGAACATCACGACGGTCTTTTCCAGGTTGACGATGTGAATCTTGTTGCGATGGCCGAAGATATAGGGGGCCATCTTGGGATTCCAGAATCGGGTCTGGTGACCGAAATGGACACCCGCCTCCAGCATTTGACGCATTGTGACTGTTGCCATGTATTACTCCAATCGTTAAGGGTTAAGTCTTCCACCCGTCAGCCTGATCCCCAAAATGATTGCGGGACACCCCAACATGAACGAGTGTGTGGATTACCGTCTCCCGGCACTTGCCGGATCAACGGGGCGCGCATTGTAACCGAAGCCGCTTACCGACTCAAGGACGGACTTCGGCTAATCCGTTGACTTTACCGCAACACCCAGAGCGCGGATACG
>CAZSIO010000025.1:0-10112 GCA_964606865.1 uncultured Sideroxydans sp. | reverse complement strand
GCTGCAGGCAAATATGATCGGGAGTGCTTTGCGAGATGGGATCACAAAACATAAATTTCGTTGGTGAAGTGAACCTCGAAAGCCACTGATTGATTTGGAAATACAAAAGTTTTACAAACATGTAAAACAAAGTTATATTGCATGTAAATAACAAAGTAATATTACACAGCCAAAACAAAGTTGGGGAACGGATGGCAAAGCCGAACGAAAAACTGGTGGAAGCACTGAGGGCACTAAAGCGCCTTCAGGTCAAACATGATGGCGTAATTGAGTCAGGCGATCTCAAGGATCCTCACCGTGTCATTCTGTTGGAAGAGGGATTTCTGCGTCAGGTGATGAAGGGGTGGTATGTTTGTTCGAACCCGCGAGAACGTGTTGGGGATTCCACCGCTTGGTATGCTGGTTATTGGTCTTTCGTGTCTGGCTATCTGCGAAAGCGCTTTGGTAAGCGCTACTGCCTGAATGTCGATGCTTCATTATTGTTGCATACCCAAAGCACAATTATTCCCAAACAAGTCACGGTAATCACCAAGGAGAGCGGGACCTCGGTCCTCAACTTGCCGCACGAAAATTCCTTGTTGATCTATCCAGATGAAAAAAATATTCCACGCAACCGTGTGGAGTTGAAAGGGCTGCAAGTATTTTCGTTGCCAGAGACGCTATGTAGACTGAGCCCTCAGGCCTTCAAAAACAATCCTCGAGAAGCAGAAATCGCACTCAATTTGATTCGTGATCCTGGCGAACTACTTGCTGTTTTGCTGGTAGGTGATGGCATGGTTGCCGCTGCGGGGAGATTGGCTGGTGCTTTACGTTTTGTTGGTCGCGCCGACGATGCCGACCGTATCGTCCATACCATGAAGTTGAGCAAATACGACATTCGCGAAAGCAATCCGTTTTTTATTCCAACACCCACTTTGGGTAACAGTCGCGAGCGTTCGCCTTACGCGATGCGACTGCTGTCCATGTGGGCAGGATGGCGCGAAGATGTGTTGGCTAATTTTCCGGCTGCTCCAGGGCTGGCAAAATCCGCCGAAACGTATCTGGCTAATGTGGATGAGCGTTATGTGGCGGATGCATATAACTCATTGTCCATCGAAGGCTATCAGGTCACCGATGAATTGATTGAACGGGTGGCGAAACAGGGCTGGAATCCCGAAGCGGATGATCGGGATAAAAGGGATCGTGATGCATTGGCGGCTAGAGGATATTACCAAGCTTTCCAAGCGGTCCGAGCCAGCATCGCCGGAGTCCTTGCTGGAGAGAATCCCGGAAAGATTGTCAGGGGGGCGCACCGTCGTTGGTACGGCGAACTATTTGCACCTTCTGTCACGGCGGGTATTTTGGAGCCGCATCAGTTGGCGGGTTATCGCAGCGGACCGGTCTATATTCGAAATTCAATGCACACCCCACTTCCGCGCGAGGCCCTGATTGATGCGATGGAGACATTGTTTAACCTTCTTGAACAGGAGCCAGAGCCAGCAGTTAGAGCGGTTCTAGGTCATCACCTGTTTGTATTCATCCATCCGTATTACGACGGCAATGGTCGTCTCGGACGTTTTTTGTTGAATGCCATGCTGGCATCGGGTGGCTATCCGTGGACGGTTATTCGGGTCAAACGGCGTGATACCTATATGGATGCGCTGGAGCGCGCTAGTGTGGATGGAGACATCGTGCCGTTCACCCGCTTTGTGGCAGAAGAAATGAAGGGGTGATGAAGTGACTGGATCGTCAGGTGGGCTACTGCCTGCGACAGAATGTGCCAGTGTTTCTCATCAATATTGGATGATGGATAGTTCGATCGGTTTATAGGTATTGCAGCACTTTTGCTAGCATCACAAAATCAAAAAATTATCAGGGCTTGCCCACTGATATAAGGGAGTTAAATTGGATAACGTTTTTACGTTTCGTGACGAATTAGTTTCGGATTACAGCGAGTTTTCCCGTAGTTTTACGAGGATAGCGGCTGAGGACATTCGTGAAGAGGTGGAGCGCCAATATGCAGCTGGGCGCTATTGGCCGGAGCCACTCATCCAAATAAATCCCAACTATCAGCGCAAAGGAAGTGTTCAGCAATTAGTTCAAGAGGGCGTCTTGCATCAGGCCTGTGCTGATATTTTTCAGGTTGGAAAAACAGAAGGCAAGCCGCAGCCGCTGCACTTGTACGCACATCAGCTCGAAGCGCTTGCCAAAGCCAATAATCAGCAAAGTTACGTTGTCACTACCGGCACGGGATCGGGAAAATCACTGTCGTTTTTTATTCCTGTTATCGACCGTATCCTCAAAGCAAAGGCGGTAGATAGCACGCCTCGAACAAGAGCCATTGTTATCTATCCTATGAATGCATTGGCGAATAGCCAGTTGGAGGAATTGGATAAATTTCTTCACGGCTACCCTAAAGATCAACAGCCCTTTACGGTAGCCCGATATACCGGCCAGGAAAATGCCGCCGAGCGCGAGGCCATTGCCAATAATCCCCCCGATATTTTGCTGACCAACTTCATGATGCTGGAGTTGATCTTGACCCGCTATGAAGACACAGATAGACGAGTGGTTGAGCATTGCAATGATCTTAATTTTTTGATTCTTGATGAATTGCATACTTACCGTGGCCGCCAAGGCGCGGATGTTGCGCTCTTGGTGAGACGTTTGCGTGAACGCCTGCAAGCCAATCAACTGATCTGTATTGGTACGTCGGCAACCATGTCCAGCACGGGCACACAGGCCGACAGAAACAAAACGGTTGCCGAGGTTTCCAGCAAACTTTTTGGTACGGCGATTAGTGAGCACGAAATAATCGGCGAAACCCTTGAGCGCGTCACAGACCACACAAAAGATGTCGCTAATATTCGCCCCATGCTGCTGGTCTCGTTGATGCGCAATGATTTTGCCTGGCCTGATTTTGAGTCGTTCAGAATTGACCCCTTGGCTATTTGGGTAGAGCTAAATCTTGGCATCGAATTGCCCGAACACGAAGCGCCACGCCGTGCCAAACCGATTGCATTGAAGGAAGCAAGTGAGCGTTTGGCAAAAGATGCGGGATGCGCTGAAGCATTGGCACGTGAAGCATTACAGCGATTTTTGATTGCTGCCCATGACGTTAAAACGCCGCAAGGTCGTCCGCCATTTGCTTTCAAGCTGCATCAATTTATCAGCGGTCCTGGCAAGGTTCATGCGACCTTGGAAGCTAAAAATAAAAGATATATCACACTCGATGCGCAGCGTTTCGCGCCCGGTCGCCAAGCCGAAGCGGTGATGCTCTACCCAAGCCATTTTTGCCGCGATTGTGGTCAGGAATATCACCCTGTCTGGAGATCGGAGCAGGGGCGTGTGCAATTTAGTCCACGAGAGATTGACGATATCACTGCAGACGATAACGAAGATGTGAGGTTCGGTTTTCTCTGTCCCCGCGCAGAAGGGCAAATATACAATGGAAAATTGGAAGACTTGCCTGAGACTTGGCTAGAGCTTGTCAAAGACGAGTATAGAATCAAAAACTCGTATAAAAAATCAGTCCCCTACAGCACGCTGCTTGATCCGCAGGGTATTGAAGGAGGAGGGGAAAGCTATTGGTATATCCCCGGGAAATTCAGAGTCTGCCTTAACTGCGGGCAATTACATGAAGCGCACGGTAAAGACATTAACCGATTGGCCAGTTTGTCGGGTGAGGGTAGATCCTCTGCCACAACCATTCTTACGTTGAGCGCACTCAGGCATTTATTTGCACAGACAGATATTCCAGAAGGGATGCCAGATCCCCGTAAATTATTGGGATTTACGGATAACCGCCAAGATGCAGCATTACAGGCGGGGCATTTCAACGACTTTGTGTTTTTGCTGACATTAAGGTCGGGACTGATCGGTGCATTGCAAAATAACCAAGGATTGTTGACCGAGGAATCTCTCGCTGATGCGGTTTTCAAAGCACTGGGTTTTGATCGGCTGGATGAAGCAACTCTGACGGAATATCTTCGCACCCCCAAACTGATGGGCTTGGCGAGACAAGAAGCGCAACGTACCCTACGTTTTATTATTGGCTATCGCTTGTTACGCGACTTGCGCCGTGGATGGCGCTTTAATAACCCCAACCTCGATCAATTGAATCTGTTGGCGATTCAATATCGCGGCCTTGCGGAATTTTGTGCTGACGGGGACGGATTTGAACGAGCAGGTGTTGTCCTTTCAAAATTAAATGCACATAACCGAGCGGCACTCTGTCAGGTCGTGTTTGATGAAATGCGCCGTGGTCTGTGTTTGGAAAGTCGTTATCTCGATGCTGTCGAGCAGGATAAAGCGAAGAACAATGCATTCTCTTATCTGAATGAGCGATGGGCTTTCGCATCTGATGAAAATCTGGAAACCGCAAAACTCCTCATTCTTGGAAAGCGTCCCGAATACAAGGGTAAGCCTCGTACCGATTTAATGAGTGGTGGGCCGAGATCGCGCTTGCTCAAACAAGTTAAAACAGCGCCCTTCTGGAAAAATACCCCCTTTGCCGGGCAAGTTTCCACCTGGAAAGATCAAGAGCTCATGGAGTTGGTTGCAGCACTTCTTCACCTCGCCAGCAATTATGGCTATGTACACAAGCAGGCCATTGACAAGGACACGATTGGCTGGCGATTAAATGCTGCCGCGATGGATTGGTGTTTAATTCCTGAAGCGTTAAATGACGAAGGCGATTCAGGCAAACCTAATGCATTCTTCCGGCAGTTATATCTAAACATGGCGGATATTCTGCGCCTGCCAGAACATCCATTATTTGATTTTGAGGCACAAGAACATACCGCACAGGTAGATTCCTCGCGGCGGCAACTGTTGGAACAACGCTTCCGCTATACCGATAAAGATCGCAAGGAATGGTCTGAAAATCCGGCTCACGATGCGCCTTTGGAGCGACTATCCGTGATGTTCTGCTCGCCAACGATGGAGCTCGGCGTTGATATTTCCGCACTCAATACAGTGTATCTGCGCAATGTCCCGCCTACCCCTGCAAATTACGCGCAACGCAGCGGTCGTGCGGGGAGATCGGGGCAACAAGCGCTTGTCGTTACCTACTGCGCAGCCTTGAGTCCGCACGACCAGTGGTTCTTCCATCATGCCAATGAAATGGTACACGGCATTGTGAAGCCGCCCACACTGGATTTGGCCAATCGTGATCTGATTGAAAGTCACCTCCATGCGGTATGGTTGGCTTGCGCTCAGGTGGGATTGGATAACAGCATCGCTCCGTTGCTTGATCTTGAATTGCCGGGCAAGCCGCTGATGCCAGCGTTGCAACAAAAACTAAGTGATCCCGCCGTGTTAGAGCGGGCAAGGAACAGTGCGGCGGGCGTGGTGAATCAACTCACCCATGAGCTCACTGGCAGTTACTGGTTCACCCCGGAATATGTCCAACAAGTGATTGATCGTTCACCGCAAGCCTTTGCCGAGTCATTAGAGCGTTGGCGCGTTTTGTTTGATGCAACGCGCAAGCAAATGGCGATGGCGGATCAAATCGTCAAAAGCCATACCGCCTCACATGGCGAGCGGCAGAACGCCAGTCGCCGTTATGGCGATGCCGCGCGTCAATATGCGGTCTTGTTGAAAACAGGCAATACACAGAATTCCGATTTCTACACGTATCGGTATTTGGCCAGTCAGGGATTTTTACCCGGCTACAACTTCCCGCGCTTACCGCTCATGGCGTGGATTCCAGCGCGAGGCAACAATCATTCTGGAGGCAAGGAAGATGAAGGCAGCATGGTCAGCCGTCCACGCTTCCTTGCACTCTCCGAGTTCGGTCCACGCAGCCTGATTTATCACCAAGGCCGCATGTACCGAGTCGTGCGTGCCAAATTGAATGTGGGCTCTGCCGATCATGTCTCTGGCAACAGCCAACTCAGCACAATTTCGTCCAGAGTTTGCAGTCAATGCGGCTATGGTCACTTGGGAGAAGCCGGGGGTGCCGAGCCGTTGGCAAACTGCTGTGAAAATTGCGGTGCGCTGCTCAACGAGCATGATTGGGTGAAGGAACTCTATCGCATCGAGACAGTGGAAACCATCCCCGTTGAGCGCATCTCAATTAACGATGAAGATCGCCAGCGTCAGGGTTTTGACTTGCAAACCACCTATCGCTTTTTACCCGGACCTGATGGTGTCACTCAACTGCACCGCACCGAGGTACAACAAGAGGGCGAAGTCTTGGCTGGACTCACCTATTCACCCGCAGCGCGCCTGTGGCGAATTAACCGGGGCTGGCGTCGTCGCAAAGATAAAAATCAGCTTGGGTTTTATATCAATCCGATCACAGGAACATGGAGCAAGCAGGACGATCCATCCGCGACCGAGGGCGTTGAACAAGAGGAAGCCCTGCTGGATAAAGTCCCCAATCAACGTATCGTTCCCTTTGTCGAGGATCACCGTAATTTATTGATCCTGGCCCCCCTCAATCAACTGTCCATAGAAGCGATGGCGACCTTGCAGGCGGCACTCAAGCGCGGCATCGAAATGACATTTCAGATTGAAGAGTCCGAACTGGTTGCCGAACCTTTGCCCACCAGCGACAACCGCAAGGCATTGATGTTTTATGAGGCAGCCGAAGGCGGAGCGGGGGTGTTGACGCGATTATCCAGCGACCCGCAAAGTTTGGCGCAGGTTGCCAGTGCGGCACTGCGCTTGTTGCATCATCATCAACCCACGGGCGCTTGGTCATTTGAAAATCTTGAGGCACTGGAGCAACGCCACGACGGCAACAGTATCTGTGAAGCGGGCTGTTATCAGTGTCTGCTTTCCTATTTCAATCAGCCTGATCACACCAACATCAATCGCCGCAATGTTGATGCCTTAAAGCTGCTGGTGGCCTTGGCCAATGCGCAGGTGGTGGCATCCGTTACGCCTCATCCATCATCCGATTTACTCACTCATGCGGAAAATGCCCCCGACCTGTCCGCTTGGCTGAATGCCCTTGACGCGGCGGGGCTGCGTAGACCCGATGCGACGCAAGTGCCGGTGGGGGAAGGAACCACCCTTGCAGCGGGACAATATAAATCTGCGCGCACACTGGTTTTTCTAACCCCCTTGGCAGACGACCTACACGCCACCTTGGTGGATAAGGGCTGGCGAGTGCTGAATTTTTCCGATGCAACGCAATGGATGAATCAGTTTGAACAAAACTCCGATATCTTCGGTATAAGCGAGAAAACTCAATGAACATGCCCAGCTACGATTTCATGCCGGGCAACTTGGTGCGCGCCCGTGGCCGCGAATGGGTGGTGCAACCCGATTCCCATCGTGACTGGTTGCGCTTGCGTCCCCTCGGTGGTGCGGATGACGACATTATTGCGCTCATTCCAGAGCTGGAATTTCAGCCACTTGAACCCGCCACCTTTCCTTGGCCTAACCCAGAACAACCCGGCAACCATGCCGCCGCACTCCTGCTGCGCGATGCGTTGCGCTTGAAGTTGCGCGCGGGTGGCGGGCCCTTCCGTTCGTTTGGCAACATCGCAGTCGAACCGCGTGCCTATCAGTTGGTTCCTTTGTTGATGGCGCTGCGCTTAACCACCGTGCGCCTGCTGATCGCCGATGACGTGGGTATCGGTAAAACGATCGAAGCAGGTTTGATAGCCCGCGAGCTGATGGATAGGGGTGAAATTAGCCGCCTCGCCGTCTTATGTCCGCCACACTTGGTCGAGCAGTGGCAATCCGAACTTGCACAGCATTTCAACATCCATGCCGTCGTCCTCACCTCATCCAGTGCCAGCCGCATTGAACGCGACTTGCCCCACGGTGTGAGCCTGTTCGATCATCATCCCGTCGTAGTCGTCAGTCTTGACTACATCAAGAGCGAACGTCATCGCGAGTATTTCCTTTCTATCGCACCAGAATGCGTGATCGTTGATGAGGCGCACACCTGCGCATCCAGCGGGGTAGGCAAACAACTGCGTTTTGAACTGTTGCAACGCCTGGTAGCCGATGCAGAGCGTCACCTGATTATGCTGACAGCGACACCGCATTCAGGGGATGAGGCCGCTTTTTATAACCTGATCTCTTTGCTCAACCCCGCCTTTGGTGCACTGCAAAATCGTACTTCAGCAAACGATCCGCTGCGTCAGGAATTAGCGCGTCATTTTGTGCAGCGCCGCCGCAAAGATATTGAAGAATGGCAAGCCGAATCGCCTGATGGAAGCGGCTTCCCCAAGCGCATGAAAACCGAAGTCACCTACAAATTAAGCGGTGACTGGGGCGCGTTTTTTGATGACGTACAAACCTATTGCCGTGAGCTGGCGGAATCGGTCGAAAATACCGAAAGTGGCGCAAGCCGTTTAATCTGGTACGCCACCCTGGCACTGCTTCGTTGTGTGGCTTCATCACCCGCAGCAGCGGTCAAAGCATTGAGTACCCGCTTGGAAGGAACCCTGGAAAGTGAAAGCTGCTTAACGGATGAGCGACTCTACGATGGTGAGGCGGATGATCTCGGCAGTAACGACATTGAGCCGCCTGCACAAATGCAGGATTCCGCCCGCTTGCAAGCGCTCATCGCCGAAGCGCAACGCCTATCCGGCAAAGCGGGCGATCCAAAGCTCGCCACACTTATCAGCCACTTGGAAGGCCTGCTCAAGGAGGGCTATCAAGTGGTGGTGTTCTGTCGCTATGTTGCTACGGCGCACTATGTTGCCGAGCAGTTGCGCAAGCATTTCCCCAAGGCAAGTATTGAGTCTGTCACTGGCGAATACACCCCCGAAGAGCGTCGCGACCGCGTGGAAAGCATGGAAGACGCAGAACAGCGCATCATGGTTGCGACCGATTGCCTGTCGGAAGGTATTAACCTGCAACACCTGTTCACTGCGGTCGTGCATTACGACCTGGCATGGAATCCCACGCGCCATGAACAGCGCGAAGGACGAGTTGACCGATTTGGTCAGCAATCGGAGGAAGTGCGCTGCACCATGCTTTATGGTCAGGACAATCCAGTCGATGGATTTGTGATCAATGTCATTTTGCGCAAGGGCGAGGCTATCCAAAAGGAACTTGGTGTACTCGTGCCTATGCCGGAAGACGAGCAACGCATCAATCAGGCATTAGTCAAAGCCGCGCTGATGAAACGTAGCGATGCTGATAGAAATTCCCCTCAGGTTAGTTTTGATTTTGGCGAAGCCGAGCAGATTCTGGCACCGCTACAAGCGCAGTGGGTTGATGCATTGGAAAGGGCAAAAGCCAATCGCACCGTATTTGCACAACGCCGCATCAAGCCGGAAGAAGTCTTGCCGGAATGGCAAAAGCAGCAACAGGCATTGGGTTCATCGGGAGATGTGAGGCGATTTGTGGAAAGTGCGTGTGCCCGTCTGAATGCACCGCTGGAACCCGCACGCAACAAGCACTTCCGCTTCTTGCCCCAGCATCTGCCGGAATCCCTGCGCCTGCGTTTGGCCGATGAAAATCTGGATAAACCCCTGACCCTGGATTTTCCCCAGTTGCATCGCAGTCACCCGCTGGTCACCGTGCTGGCCGAGCATCTGTTGGAAGAAGCACTGCTTGGTGCCAAACCCATTGCAGCCCGTGCCGCCGCCACGGTCACCGATGCGGTTGATGTCGTCACCACCGTGTATCTGCTGCGCTTGCGTCATCAGTTGAGTTACATCCGCCGTCGTCAGCCCTATCAACTCATGGCAGAAGAGACTGTCACCTTGGTGGTTCGAGGGCGTAGCCAGCCTGAATGGTTGAGTGATGAAAACGCCAGCGAGCTATTGCAATGCCAGCCCACTGGCAACTTGCCGCTCGAATTGATGCAGCGCGAAATTCGCACTTCACTGGAGTTTTTACAAACGCATTCAGGGCGTTTAACCGAACTGGCGCGGCAACGTGCCGATGTTCTCTTGGACGATCATCGCCGCGTGCGTGAAGCGGCGCGTGATGTCGGCCAATACACCGTCGCACCCTGCCTACCGGTAGATGTCATCGGCGTTTATGTCCTGTTGCCCGATGCACTGTAGAGATTGAGCCATGCGACTAATTAAGAAACGCCAACACACCGTTCTCAACTTGCCTTCCTTGCGTTTGGAAGGCGGGCTGTTTCTCCCCGATCAATTGGAAAAAGCCGCGCTCGGCACTGCCCACCATCAAACCGAAGCGGACTACCA
>CAZSIO010000024.1:0-10122 GCA_964606865.1 uncultured Sideroxydans sp. | reverse complement strand
ATGTTGCACTTGTAGCCCAGATTGACTTGCAGGATTTCCAGCGCGCGGCGACGGATAGCGGGGAATTCGGTAGCTTGCAATAAGGGGAGCGTGGCGTGCATGGCAGATCTCGTTCAAATGGATGAGGAAAAAGTCGCGGCAGGAGCAGCAATTCTTACAAGGCAAAAGAAAATACCTCTACCGATCGCGCACCGGCCAGTGCTTTGCGTTACTTGCCAGACGTGCCCCACAACGCTTCAACCCGCGCATCGCGACCGCACCCGCGCCGGTAATAACCGTAGCGAATCGGATTTTTTTTGTAATAATCCTGATGGTATTCCTCGGCGGGATAGAACACCCCGGCAGCTTCAATTTCGGTATGGATGCGCGCGAAACGTCCGCTCTTTTCCAGCGCGGTCCTGCTCGCCCGTGCCAGTTTTTCCTCGTCCCTGTTCTGAAAGTAGATGCCGCTGCGGTACTGCGACCCGCTGTCGCAGAATTGGCGATTCTTCACGGTCGGATCGATATGGCGCCAGAAATAATCCAGCAGTTTGCCGTAGCTCACCTTGGCCGCATCGTAAGACACACGCACCGCCTCCGCATGGCCCGTGCCGCCCGCGCTCACCTGCTGGTAGGTCGGATTGGCGAGATGGCCGGCGGTGTAGCCGGACTCCACCGCGATCACGCCGTCCAGCTTCTCGAAATCCGCCTCGATGCACCAGAAACAGCCGCCGGCAAAGATCGCGGTTTTTGTTTCAGCGCTGGCGGGTAGCGCAGCCATCAACAGTGCGCACAAAAGAAAGAGCCGCTTCATGTGCGCAACGCAGGCAAGGCTGCGCCCCCGGGGATGAATTCCAGCGCCAGGCCGTTGTTGCAATAGCGCAACCCGGTCGGCTTGGGGCCATCGTCGAACACGTGCCCCTGATGACCGCCGCAGCGCGCGCAGTGATATTCGGTACGCGGATAGATCAATTTGAAATCAGTCCGAGTGGCAACCGCATCAGGCAAGGGCTGCCAGAAACTCGGCCAGCCAGTGCCGCTTTCATATTTTTGTGCCGACGAGAACAGCGGCAAAGAACAGGCGGCGCAGATAAAAGTGCCGTCACGTTTTTCCCGGTTCAGTACACTCGTTCCCGCGCGCTCGGTGGCTTCCTCGAACAGTATCTCATAGCGCTCGCGCGGCAACAGCGCGCGCCATTCAGCCTTGCTTTTGGTCAGTTTTTGCATAAGGGCCGCTCCTTTGGCAAGCAACGGAAATGCCAGCGCAAGCGCAGACACAGTCACGTATTGAAGAAAAGTTCGACGTTTCATGGCAACCTCCTTTGAACCAAACTTTTTATGAAACTCCCTGTGTTGTAAGGATGATACGCAAAGCCGCGACTGATTCAACCAGACAATGAACAGGGCAATCGGCATACGGTTTGCATGAGGCAGATATGGGCATGGCATTACATTCACTGGGCAAACGGCTGGCGCGCTTTCTGTCGCGCGAGCGCACTGAACTGCAGGCGCTGATCCCGACCAGCGCGGCGCAACTGCGCGCCCATCTGCAGATCGGCGATGTGCTGCTGGTGGAAGGCAGTAGCCGCGCCAGCAGTGCGATTAAATTTCTCACCCAATCGACCTGGTCGCACGCCGCGCTGTATGTCGGCGACGAGGCGGCCGCCGCGCCCGGTGTGGCGCAGGGGGCGTGCCTGATCGAGGCCGACATGGTGGAAGGCGTGCGCGCGATCTGCCTCGAAGCCTATGCCGGCCTGCATACGCGCATCTGCCGCCCGTTCGGACTGGATGAAAACGAGCGCCGCGCGGTTGCGCGCTATGCGGTGCAGCGCATCGGCCACCAATACGATCTGCGCAACATCTTCGACCTGTTGCGTTATCTGCTGCCGGCGCCGCCGATCCCCGGCCGCCTGCGCAAACACTTGCTGGCGCTGGGCAGCGGCGATCCGACCCGGGCCATCTGCTCCACCCTGATCGCACAGGCGTTCCAGTCCATCCGTTATCCCATCCTGCCGCAAGTCTCGCTGCGCGCGGCACAGGGCGCGGATTGCCCGGATTGCGTGGAAGAGGTGTTCCGTCTGCGCCATCATAGTTTGTTCACTCCGCGCGATTTTGACGTGTCGCCGTATTTTCAGGTCATCAAACCCGCCACACTGGATGCCGGTTTCGATTACAAGTCCCTGCACTGGGAATGATCGGAACGCGCGGCGTCAGCCCTTGTTCTCCGCCTGCCCGTTCTCGCCTTTGGCATAAGCCCGCGTGATGGCGCGCAAATCACCCATCTGCTGTTTGAAATTGTGGCAGCCGCTGCACATCATCAGATGCACTTGCAGCCCCATGCGGGTTTTCAGCGGCAACGGCTGTTCCTGCGCGTCGGAAATCAGCCGGGTGGCTTCGATGCAGTTCATCATGATTTTTCTCCTTGCAGATACCAGTTGTTTTCGATGCACTCGCGCAAACGCAGGCGGGCGCGATGCAGCAGCACATGCAGATTGCTGGTGCTCAGTTCCACCGTGGCACAAATCTCGCCGGCATCCAGTTCGACGAATTCGCGCATCATGAACACGCGCGCCTGTTTCGGCGGCAGGTGCTCCAGACAGGCTTCGAACACGCGCCAAAACTCCTGCTCGCGCATACTGGCCTCCGGATTGCCCCAGGCGACCGGACGCTCGTCCTTTTGCCAGTGTCCCTTGCGGTCGAACAGTTCCGACATATCTTCGTCATCCTCCTCATGCGCAAAACTGCTGATATTGACCGTGCGCTGCTTGTAGCGCAGCACATCGGCGATTTTGTTCTTGAGAATCGCGAACATCCAGGTCTTGAACGCGGCGCGCCCGCCGAACGAATCGGCGTTCTTCATCGCGCCGATCAGCGCTTCCTGCACCGCATCTTCCGCCTGGCTGGCATCGCTCAATTGCAGCGTGGCGAACTTCAGCATCTGGCGGCGGATGTCCGTCAGAAATATCGTATCGGCGAGCAGGCCTTGCTCAGCTTTTGATTTGGCTGTCATTGCTTTCCTTGAGTTCGAGTTCGTTTTTCGCCGCGCTATAGCTGGCGACGCAATATGGCACCAAATAGTTCAACAGCAGATGCCACCACTCGATTGTAGCGCCTTGCAGCATGGCCTCGCCCTGATTCACCAGATTCAACACTGTTCCCACCACCAGCCCGATCTTGAGCGCATTCACCACGATGTGATGCGACAGCCAAATTTTGAGCAATCCGTGCATGGCTATCGCGCCGGATAGGTGCCGTACTTGCGCATGAAACGGCGATCGATCCAGTTTTTCCAGCGCCACACCCAGCCGCCTTGCGCGCTGAACAGCCCCCATGAGGCCACCGCGTGCTGCGGCCCGGTCGCCAGCAGATACAGCGATTTCTTGCGCGGGCGATAGCGCAGCATGGGCACCTCGCTTGCGGCCAGCAGATTGTGCGCCAGCACCGGCCCGGCGAACACCGCATGCACCCCCGAGCGCGGCAATTGCACATCGGTGCGTATGCACACATCGCCGGCGGCAAAAACCTGCGGATGCGACACGCTGCGGTGCTGCGCATCGACCAGCACATAGCCGCGCTCGTCGCGCGCCAGATCGGTCTGCGCCAACCAAGCGGCGGGACGCGCACCGGTGGCGGCGAGGATGCAGTCGGCCGCCAGATGCGCGCCGGTGGACAGCTGCACACCATCCTCGTCGCCCAGTGCCTGCGCTTGGTACAGCGCAATCCCGCGCTGCCGCAACAGCGCGCGCACGCGGCGCTTCACGCCGTCTGCATGCCCCGGTAACAAGCCCTGGTCGGAGGCAACCAATGTCACTTCGGCACGCAAGGCGCGAGTGGCAAACGCATGGCGTGCGGCAAACGCCAGCTCGACACCTGCCGCACCACCGCCCACCACAACAAGGCGATAGTCAGATTTTTCTGTTGCGGCCTGCACGATGCGCGGCCACTGCGCGACAAAATTCTCCAGCGGCTTCACCGGCAGCAGTCGCTCGCCCGCCGCTTGCAGGCGCACGGTATCGATCTCGCTGCCCACATCCAGCGACAGTTGGTCGAAACCGAGTTCACTGCCGTCCGCCAGTTGCAATCTATGTTGCGCGGCATCAATACCGGCCACACGCGACTGGATGATGTGCACACCCGCCTGTTCCGCCAGCGGCAGCAGGTCGATGCGGCATTCGTCCAGGGTGTAATGCCCGGCCATCCAGCCCGGCAACATGCCGGAATACATCTGGTAACGCCCGGGGGTGATCAACGTGACCTCCCTGTCCATTTTGCGTTGTGCGAGCGCGCGCAACACACTCAATTGCGCATGGCCGCCGCCGGCCAGGATCAATTTCTTCATCGCCTCATTCTTCCTCGCGTATTGACTTGCGTTTTGTCGCCTCGCCTTGGGCAGACCTTACATGGATTCGTAAGAAATATCAGTGTTAGTACGACTGAACGGCATGAAGTGCGCATCGGTCACTTATTGCTGCTGCCATTCATGTCACCCAACCACAATCAGGAGATTGCCATGAACACCTTCACCCTGCATACCCTCGATTCCGCCCCCGCCGGATCATTGCCCATCCTCGAAGCGGCCAACAAGGGACTCGGTTTCATCCCCAACCTGTATGCGCATCTGGCATCGTCGCCCGTCACCTTGGAAGCCTACAAACAACTCGGCGCGCTGCTGGAAAAGAGCGCGTTCAATCCGGTCGAGCAACAACTCATTCTGCTCGCGGTCAGTTTCGAGAACCGTTGCGGCTATTGCATGGCGGCGCATTCCTTCATCGCGCGCAATATGGTCAAGGCCGACGCGGCGATTATTGCCGCGCTGCGCGGCGGCCAGCCACTGCCCGATGTGAAACTGAACGCGCTGGCTAACTTCGTTCGCGCCGTGGTGCGCGAGCGCGGCTGGATCGCCGATAGCAACGAGCTGAAGGAATTCTTCGCCGCCGGTTACACCCAACAACATGCGCTGGAAGTCATCCTCGGCGTGGCGATGAAGACCATCAGCAACTACACCAACCACCTGACCGAAACCCCGCTGGATGCGGCATTTACCGGCGAACAGTGGGAATTGCCGGATGACTATGCGTGCTGCAAGAGTTAGCCGGACAAGGAAAACTCATTTCACGCGGAGACGCGGAGCGCGCGGAAAAAAACCCGGTAATGGTTTTGAATTTCTCAGCGCCATCCACGTCTCCGCGTGAGTCATGTTTCCCATTATTTATCCTGCCTGTTGGCTCTCTGCACAAAACCTGCGGCATAATCGGGCTGTAGCGCAGATGTAAGGAAGGCGCCCGCCGCCCGACCAATCTCCATCCATTTCAAGGAGTGCAGCATGCCTAAAGCAATCTGGAACAATCAAATTATCGCCGAAGCCAAGGCGAGCGAGATTCACCGCGTGGAAGGCAATGTCTATTTCCCGCTTTCCGCCGTGAAGCGCGAATTCCTCAAACCGAGCGACACGCACACGCATTGTGTGTGGAAAGGCGAGGCCAGTTATTACAACGTGGTGGTCGGCGGCGAAGTGAACGAGGACGCCGCATGGTATTACCCCGAGCCGTCCCAGATGGCCGCGCGCATCAAGGATCATGTGGCGTTCTGGCGCGGTGTGAAGGTGGAAGAGTAAGCGATGGACACATCCGCATTGGCGCAGCGTTTCCAGGCGGTGCGCGCCCGATCGGAGGCACTGTGTGCGCCGCTGGCAGTGGAAGACTACGGCCTCCAGGCGATGGAAAACGCGAGTCCGCCCAAGTGGCATCTGGCGCATGTGACCTGGTTCTTCGAGACGTTCATCCTGGTGCCCTTCGCCCCCGGCTACCGCGCATTCCAGCCGGAGTTCGCGCACCTGTTCAATTCCTATTACGAAACGGCGGGGACATTCTTTCCGCGCCCGCAACGCGGCCTGCTGTCGCGCCCGACGGTGGCGGAAGTTTACCGCTATCGCCGACATGTTGATGCGGCGCTGCTGGAACTGCTGGCGCATCCGCCTGCGCAACATGCCGCCGATATTTTGCAGCGCGCGCAACTGGGCATCGAACACGAAATCCAGCATCAGGAATTGCTGCTGATGGATACGCTATACAACTTCTCGGTCAATCCGCTGCTGCCCGCCTATCACTCGCCCGAACTGCCTGCGACGAACCCGCTGCCGCCACTGGACTGGCAGACTTTCAAGGGTGGTCTGGTCGAGATCGGCCATGACGGCGCAGAGTTCGCCTACGACAACGAGCGCCCGCGTCATAAAGTGTGGCTGGACGACTTTCGGCTGGCCAGCCGGCTCGTCAGCAATGCGGAATACCTCGCCTTCCTCGAAGACGATGGGTATCGCCGCGTCGAACTGTGGCTGTCGGACGGCTGGCACACAGTCAATACACAAGGCTGGCAAGCGCCCTTGTACTGGTTCAAGCAGGGCAACGACTGGATGCACTTCGACCTGACGGGCGCGCATCCACTGCGCGAGGACGAGCCAGTGTCGCATTTGAGTTATTACGAGGCCGATGCCTACGCGCGCTGGGCGGGCAAACGTTTGCCGACCGAGGCGGAATGGGAACATGCTGCCGGCACGCAAAGCTTCACTGGCAGCTTTCTTGATAGCGGCTTGTTCGTGCCACAGCCTGCTTCCCTCACCCCAGCCCTCTCCCGGGGGGAGAGGGAGCCTGCAAGCCGTGATATGAACCCGAAGCTGCTGCAATGCTTCGGCGAGCTGTGGCAATGGACACAAAGCGCCTACCTGCCCTACCCCGGCTTCCGCCCTCTGCCCGGCACACTGGGTGAATACAACGGCAAGTTCATGTGCGACCAGATGGTGTTGCGCGGCGGATGCTGCGTGACGGCGCGGGATCATCTGCGCGCCAGTTATCGAAATTTTTTTAGAGCCGCCGATCGCTGGATGTTTTCCGGCCTGCGCCTGGCCGAGGATATTTGATGAGAAACGAATCACCCACCCCGCAAGCTGCGAACGAATCCGCTGGGGATTTTCTGCATTGCGTGCTGGCCGGCTTGCGCCGCCGGCCCAAATCCATCCCGCCCAAGTTCTTTTACGACGCGCGCGGTTCGCACCTGTTCGACCTGATCTGCGCCACGCCGGAGTATTACCCGACGCGCACCGAGACCGCCATCCTCGAACGCTACGGCGCGCAAATGGCCGCGCGCATCGGCGCCTCGTGCCGGCTGATCGAGCTGGGCAGCGGCAGCGCCAGCAAGACGCCGCTGCTGTTGCGCCACTTGGCCGACGATGCGGTGTATGTGCCGGTCGACATCTGCGCGCCGCATTTAACGCAAAGCACGGCACGTTTGCAGGCGCTGTTCCCGCAGATGGCCATGCAGCCCTTGTGCGCCGACTACACGCAACTCTCCGCACAGGATATGCAGTGCGATACCGCGCAAAAACCAGTGATCTTTTTTCCCGGCTCGACGATAGGCAATTACGCGCCGGATGAAGCGGTTGAATTACTGCGCGAAGTGGCGCGCTGGGTCGGCAGGGATGGCGGGCTATTGATCGGTGTGGACTGCAAGAAATCGCCGGCCGTGCTCAACGCCGCCTACAACGATGCCGCCGGTCACACCGCCGCGTTCAACCTCAATCTGCTGGCGCGCATGCAACGCGAACTCGGCGCGCAACTCGACCCCGATGGTTTTTCCCATTACGCTTTTTACAACGTGACGCTGGGACGCATCGAGATGCATCTGGTCAGCCGCTGCCGCCAGACCATCCGGCTGGGCGATGAGGCGTTCACGTTCGAGGAAGGTGAAGCCCTGCACACCGAGAACTCGTACAAATACGCCGCGCATGAATTCGGGCAACTGGCACGCGCCGCCGGCTGGCATCTGAAAACCACCTGGAGCGATGCAGAAGGACGGTTCAACGTGCATTACCTGAGCCGTTCCACCGCCGAGCCGCGCCACCTGTTGCGCTTCGGCACGCCGTGACCCCGCCGCGCCTGATCGCCCTCACCACGCTGACCATGATCGCCTTCGCGGCGAATTCGGTGCTGTGCCGCATGGCGCTGAAAGAAACCGGTATCGACGCGGCCAGCTTCACCAGTCTGCGCCTGCTGTCCGGCGCGGCGATGCTATGGTTGCTCATGCGCTGGCAACAGCAGGCGCCGCTACAACATGGCACATGGCGCAGCGCGCTGGCGCTGTTCATTTACGCGGTCGCGCTGTCGTTCGCCTACCGCAGCATCAACACCGGCGCGGGTGCGTTGATGCTGTTCGGTGCGGTGCAGGCGACCATGCTCATCGCCGGTTTCATCGCCGGCGAACGCATGAGCCGGATGCAAAGCACGGGCTTCGTCGCCGCATTGATCGGACTGGTGATCCTGGTGTCGCCGGGCGTGGAAGCGCCGTCGGTGCTGGATTCGCTGCTGATGCTGGCGAGCGGCGTCGCCTGGGGGATTTACTCGTTGTGGGGACGCGGACTGGCGAATCCCGCCGCCGCCACTGCCGGGAATTTTTTGCGCGCCGCCCCGCTGGCGCTGGTGCTGGTCGGCATCGCCCTGCCCTGGTTGCATTGGGACGTGCGCGGCGCGCTGTATGCCGTGCTGTCTGGCGCGCTCACTTCCGCGCTGGGCTACGTGCTGTGGTATCGCGTGCTGCAACACTTGCGCGCGATGACCGCCTCCACCGTGCAACTGTCCGCGCCGATCATCGCCGCGCTGGGCGGCGTGCTGTTGCTGGGCGAATCGTTCACCGCGGATTTGTTGCTTGCCTCCGTGCTGATATTGGGCGGCATCTGGCTGGTGCTGCGCTACGGCAAGCAATAGCCTGGAAAAAACCGGGCTCACGCGGAGACGCGGAGGCCGCGGAGAAATTCAAAATCCAACTACCGGATTGATTGTGCGTTTGTGGGTTCCTCCGCGGCCTCCGCGTCTCCGCGTGAAACCTGTCTTTATTCCATTTGAGCGTGATCCTGCGTATTGGCTGCGTTGGCGATCTGTTCCAGCGCCTGCCTGATCACGCTGCGCGGCGCGCCGATGTTCATGCGCATGAAGCCGCTGCCTGGAGTGCCAAACAACACACCCGGGCTCAAGCCCACACCCGCTTCTTGCACAAAGAACTGTTTGAGTTGGTGGTCGTCCATCGCCATGCCCCGGCAATCCAGCCACAACAGATAGGTGCCTTGCGGCTCGATCAGCCTGATCTGCGGCAAATGCTGAAGCAGAAATTCGCGCACGAAGTCGCGCGTGCCGGCCAGATAATCCAGCAACGCCTCCAGCCACGCTGCGCCCTCGCGGTAGGCCGCCTCGAACGCCACAATGCTGAACGGATTGCTGGCGCTGACGTGCAAGGTATCGAACGCCCTGTTGATCGCGGCGCGGTCTTTCGCATCCGGCACGATCAGCGCCGACAGGCCGAGGCCGGGGATGTTGAAGGTTTTGCTCGGCGCGACCGCAGTGATGACTTTCACCCTATCCTGCGCCAGCGTTGCCAGCGGAGTGTGGCGCACGCCCGGATAGACTAGATCGGCATGAATCTCGTCCGACACCACGGTGATGTCATGGCGCGCGCAGATTTGCAGCAGCGCCTGCAACTCCTGCGCCTGCCACACGCGCCCGACCGGATTGTGCGGCGAGCACAGCAGCAACAGGCGCGCGCCCGCTGCCGCGCAACGCTCGAAATCCTCCAGATCGAAACGATATTGGTCGTCTGCAAACTTGAGCGGATTGAGAACGGTCTTGCGCCCCGTCGTTTCAGCGGCGGAGAGGAACGGCGCATACACCGGCGGCTGCACGATCACGCTATCGCCGGGTTGGGTGAATGCAAGAATCGCAGCATGCAGCGAAGGCACCACACCCGGACAGAATATGATCCACTCGCGCGGCACAGTCCAACCATGGCGCACAGCCAGCCAGTGCCCCAGCGACTCGCAAAGCGCATCGGGATAGACGGTGTAACCATAGACGGGATGCGCGGCGCGCTCGGTCAGCGCGCGTTGCACCGCCGCCGGCACGGCAAAGTCCATGTCCGCCACCCACAAAGGAATAACGTCCGATTGGCCAAAAACAGCATTGCGGGCGTCGTACTTCAGGCTGGAAGTCCCGGCACGCGGTATGACTTTGTCAAATGCGCTCGGCATGGCTTACAAGGGCGACAGGAACACGCTCTCGCGCAGCTTTTTCAACTGGTCACGCACTTGCGCGGCTTTCTCAAACT
>CAZSIO010000023.1:0-10418 GCA_964606865.1 uncultured Sideroxydans sp. | reverse complement strand
CCATTGAAAACAGCAACGATCACGGTCAGCAAAGGTTTGGGGTCAGCCAGTGTCAAAAGCTATTCCCTAAATTCGTCCGATGACACTTCTTCATTGAAATCGGTATTCATTGAATTTCCTTTCAGGTAACGCTTCAATTTGCGCAACGGCGTTTTCCACGACCGCGGTCGCTCTGGGCGGCCACGATCAAACCCGGGATAGACGCCGGTGATTTCCATATTCGCTTTGAATAATGCAAATGCGTAGGGTCGATACAGAAGGTCTATAACTGACCGACCGAGCCAATAGTTACCCAAATCATGCGTGCCATCGCGATAATGTCTGTAGCCGTGAAAATGGAAAAACACCAAAGGCGCTCCATCCACTTCAATGCCGCCCCTGTCATTCCGTGTAAACCTTTGCTGCTGCACATTCCTAGTTGCCGAATGGCCGTTTTCTGGTGCGTATGAATAGTCCGTTTTAAACCTTCGTGCCATCAATAATCGCTTCAAAACAAGTCCAAATCTCGTCTCGATAGATATCGAAATCAAGCTTGTCTACAAAGTATTTTCTCGCGTTGTGCCGATATTCTTCACGGCTAATTTCGTCCAAACACTCTTTAATTTGTTCTGGCTGCTCAATAACGCATCCAAATCGAAACTGCCGCGTCTCCCCAGCGTAAAGCCCCACCTCGTTAATGATAACCGGGATGCCATACCTCAAATAAGTGCTGATTTTTCCTGAAGCCAACCCTAAATGCTCCAAGTTTTTACCAATGTAATACCCGTAATAACTTTTTCCATATTCTGGCCTATAAAAAGCCAGCCCAACAGAAACCCCTGCAAGAATACTGCCCATATCATCCACCATCTCGGTCGCGGCATTGCTGATAAAAATCTTGCGGTCAAGAAGGTCGGCGAGGGCAGCCAACTCACCCGCTAAAAGTTCACGGGTTTTCCCATAGCGGGCATGAACAATAAGAACCCATTCTTCTGGCCAATCGGCGACACATTCTAATATTTGGTTTGTCATTGACCAGCCGGATATGGAGCCAATGGCAATCGCTACCTTTTTGGTATTGGCAATTCCAAGTCGATCCCGAAGCCGATCAACTTTTACTACCCCGACCCCAGCCGACGCTAAAGGTAGCAGGATTTTATTTGAAGGATTAAGGAGATTTTCACGTTGCAGTTGTCCCGCACGCAACTCATCCTGAACCAGCCATGCCGCCGCGCCCTTTGATGCTTTTTTCTCCAGCGACTTGTAGCGAACAGATGTTTCGCTTTCGAACATTATCTCGAATGAGATAAATACAAAAGGTGTCTTCATGATTTTGTTGAGGATGTCTGCTTCGATCAACCCTTGTCGATCCACCCCAATGATCAAGTCATATTTTTTGTAGATAACAAATTTTTCTACCATAACTGACAAGAATGCCAATGGCATAGAGCAATATCGGTCAAACACTAGAGATTTCCATCGCCGCAGCCATGCCCCAAAAGGCAGAAAACAGACACCTTCATGGACAGGCATGGGAGCGCCTGATTCTGTATAGCGGAGGTCGATTTCACAACCCTTTTCCAGCATCATGTCGATGATGCATTTTAGTGAAGGATTATTAAATGAATTACCCTCCGTATGAATAATCAGAATCCGCCTCACCACATTTTTCATTTCTTTGTCGCTAAAAATAAACCAGCCCAATCCTCTTGATGTAATTCCTGTAATTTCATCCAGCCAAAGCTTTTAAAATTAGTCCATACTTCCGCATCAGCAAACCGCAACAACTCTGGCAAGAACAAATAACGCATCCGGTGCGTCTCCTTCACCTGCTCCACCTTCTTCGAGGCTTTCACCTCGATGAACACGGTGTAGTTCACATCCACCACATTCTCGTTCACATGCATCTCAGGCTCGGCTATACGTGTGACTTTTATTTCTATATCTTCCAGTCGCTTGACGCGTACTTCGGGTTTTTGCGTGAGAACAGCCGGCCCGTACCAGAAATCAAACAAAAACAAACCGCCCGGTTGCAAATGAACCGAAGCCGTTTCAAATGCGGCTTCCAGATCGGCGTTGGTGGTCTGGTAACTCATCACATGAAAGAGCGAGATCACAGCATCGTAGGTCTCGCCTGTGCGCACGGAGCGCACATCGCCAAGGCCGAACGACAGGCGCGCTGCCACATCAGGTGGCAGGGCGGCCTTGCGCGCCTCTGCACGGGCCAGCATGGCCTCGCTCATGTCCACGCCGTGGACGCTATAACCCATGCGCGCCAGGTGTTCGGCATGGGCCCCCGTGCCGCAACCCAATTCGAGGATGCGTTCTGCTTGCGGTGCCTGCTTGCGGATATGCGCGGCGACATACTCCGACTCGCCCGCGTAGTCTTTGTCGCGGTAAAGCAAATCGTAATAGCGGGCGTAGGTATCAAAGACCCGGCTCATCGCAGAATCTCCTTGACCGCTGCGGCTGATCGTTCCATTTGTTCATCAGTCAGCGCCATGCCGCTGGGGATGTAAAACCCACGCCGGGCAATGCGTTCGGACACGGTGTAACTTTCACCGGCAAACAGCCCTATCTTCCTGAACACCGGTTGCTCGTGCATCGGCCAGAAGAACGGGCGCGTACCGATGCCCAACTTGCCCAAGCGTGTCATGGCTTCCTTGGCGTCGAAGGGCACACTGTCGTCCAGCACCATGCCGTATACCCAATAGATATTGTCAGCATAACCAGTATGCGCCAGCGGCAATTGAATACCCGGCGTGCCAGTCAATAATTCGGTATAGCGTGCCCCCATGCGACGCTTGATCTGCACAAATTCATCCAGCCGTTCCAGTTGCGCTACACCCAGCGCCGCTTGCAGATTGCTCATGCGGAAATTCCAGCCCAGCTCGTCATGCACAAAACGCTGCTCCGGTTTGAAGCACAGGTTGCGCAGAGAACGGCATTTCTCGGCTAGTGCGGGATCGTCAGTCACAATCATGCCGCCTTCGCCCGTGGTGACGTGCTTGTTGGGATAGAAACTGAAAGTGCTGATGTCGCCAAAACTGCCGCAGGACTTGCCCTTGTATGTCTGGCCGTGCATCTCTGCGGCATCTTCAATTACTTTCAGGCCGTGCTTTTGCGCTAGCGCCAGCAGAGGCTCCATGTCCACCGTCAAACCAAAAATATGCACCACCATGATGGCCTTGGTGCGGGGCGTGATGCGCGCTTCGATTTGTGCGACATCCATGTTCCAGGTATCCGGATCGCAATCCACCACCACCGGGACTGCTCCGACCCGCACTATGGCGGCGGCGCAGGAAATGATGGTGAAGGTGGGCAAAATAACCTCGTCACCGGGCCCCAGGCCCAATGCCATCACAGAAGCATCCAGCGCCACCGATCCATTGGAGACTGCCACACCATACTTGCGTCCCATACGTGCGGCGAGTTGCTCTTCAAACTTCTTGATGAATGGCCCCTCGGACGAAATCCAGCCGGTGCGTATGCACTCGACTAAGTACTTTTCTTCGTTGCCGTTGAGCAGAGGTTCGTTAACAGGAATAAACAAGGGTTGGCTCATAAATCATCTACCTACTGTCAACAAATTCGGCCACGCGGGGGCGGAGATGCGCGCGTGTGCAAAAAGATTAATGGCGTTGTAGGTAGCAACCAGTAATGTCACCACGACATGAGCCTGATTCAGCGCTATGGCAAACTCCTCTGCATCAACCATATATTCGTGTACCAATTTGTTACGCAAATTGCGCACATCCAGCCATTCGACCACGGATGTCAGCAGGCCAAGTTTTTCCGCTCTATTGAGATTGTCCAGCGCGCTGCCGGGTTTCTCCGCCAGTGACCGAAGCAGAGAAGGTATTAATTTGTCCCCCAACGTATCCTGCATGCGTCCAAAACGTGACACAAATGCGTCAAGGCGCCCAGCCAAATCTTCTTCACTCTCTAACCGCGCAACCCAAGCAGCGTTGAGATTTACTTTAAACAGCCGTGCGTTTGTCTTCAGCAGCAAATCTCCTTCGCACCGGACGATTTCCAACAGTGAAAGGAATCTTTGCTGCTCAGCTTGGGTTATATCCATTGTCATAGCATCACTCCTGTTTGACGTGCTATCTGGTGAATCGGTTGTTCTCGCGTTTCAGGGTCGATGATGATGACATCAATTTTCTGGTCGCCCAGTTGCATTTGCAATTCACTGGCTAACCGGCACGCGCTAGCCACACGGCTAGGCAGTTGCCGCTCAGTCTCAATCAATATATCAATATCCCCTCCTTTTTCATCTTCCCGTGCTCTAGAGCCAAAGATACGGATACATGCGCGATCACCAAGCAGGCGACTCACCGTAGCGCGGATGACTTCGATTTCCCTAGTCGACAGCCTTACTCTGGGTTTTGTATCGCTTATATTCATCACAGCTCAGCACCTTTCCTGACGATTCGTTTGATTTTTATTCCATAAATCTGATAAAGCCATACTTACGCCCCATGCGCGCGGCGAGTTGCTCTTCGAACTGCTTAATGAATGGGCCTTCAGAGGAAATCCATCCGGTTTCGATGCACTCCAAAAGATATTTTTTCTCATTGCCATCCAACAAAGGCTCATTTACAGGAATCATTCAATTACTCCCTCGCATCCTCAATACTTTTGCGTCAACAGGCTCGAAACGAGTCTTATCCTGATCGCCCGCATACGGCCCCTGCTTGACCTCGACAATCTCGCTGGCTTCCAGCATTTCGAAGCCGTGGCCACCAAAGGCCAGCAACACGATGTCGCCCTGATTCAAGATGCGGCTCTCCAAATAGTTCTGATTGTCATCGTAAAAATCCACCCGCACCTTGCCGGACCTGATGATCAATACTTCCTTGGTGAACTGCACCTCGCGCGCCACCGGATTGTGCACATGCGGGGGGATGACATAGCCCTGCGGGCGATTCATATAACCCAGTTGTTGGGAAAAATCGTTGGGCGTAAAGAACTGTATGCCTTCGGCTTGGTAGTTAGCGCGAAGAATCACAGCAAGCGTGATGCCGCCGAAATTGACTGATTCAATCATGATTCAGATACTCCAATATTCGTTTCGCCTCGCCAGCCAAAAAATCAACGCTGAAGTGTTCGTTGACCAAATTGTGGCAATTAAGCGCAAGTCTGTTTGCAAACTCTTTGTTATTCAGCAGCTTTAAAATTGCGTTCGCAAAAGTCTCAAATTCATCCGCAATCAATATATGTTCACCATCTATAACGGGTATCCCCTCTGCCCCCAACGTGGTGGAAACAAGAGGAATCTTGCAGGCACCGGCTTCCAATATCTTGAAACGCGTGCCAGATTCAAACTTTAACGGGACGAGCGCGACATCCACATGGCACAAATAGGACAGCACGGACGGCAGCTTGCCAGTTACGGTAATTTTGGGATCCGAAATATCGGCAAGCACACTATCCGAGTCTTTGCCGACAATGTAAAAGTTAACATCCGGAACTGTCTGCCGAACAAGTGGGAGCACCTCATCGATAATCCATCGCGCTGCATTTTCCATCGGGCTATCGGGCCAGAAAGTCCCGGCCAGATATATCGATGGGCTGCGAACATTCTTAGCCGGGGGTGGCACCTCCAAATAGGTTGACGGATCGATCACATTCGAAAATAAGTGGACACACTTATCATCTATTGCCAAACCGCGATAATATTCAGCATCCACCTCGGAGACAGCCGTTGTTACCTCACAGAGATTCACCCATGCACGCTCTTCTGCCTCTTTCTCTTTCCCCGATGCTAGTATTTGCTGCCTCTTGATACCTGTAGCATAGGGTAACTCTCGCAAAATAAATCTTGACCAGACGCTATCGGTGTCGCACACCACTTTCAAACCAGGCCGCAATTTTTTTATGTACTTGATTAGCGAGTAGGAAATATTGCCATAACCGAACCAAACAACATCGATATTCCGGCGATCAACATGATTAAGAATAAAAGACGCATCGCATGCCAAATTTGATTGATATAGACGCAATAAGCGCCTTGCGATTCGCTGCAATTTTCGCAAATACCGGTTGCTTGATACTGGACGATTCAATCTCGGCAAAATACTGAACTCTTGACAGTAACGCTGGTAAAACTCCCTGGCTTCTTTCCCTTCATCGCCCACCGTCAAGGTCGATCCGGAAATGATATCCAGTTCGCACACAAACGACAGCGCCTTGATCGAATTCTCGATACGCAGTTGTGGCCCCCCCGCAGCGGGATGCTCCAAAATCGGGGTCGTAAATAAAACTCTCATTGATTTTCCTCGATGCGTGCAATATCGGCGCTGACCATCTCTTCCACAATTTGCTCAAATGTTTTTGTTGGCTGCCAACCCAATAGACGTCGCGCCTTACTTGCGTCGCCGCACAATGGCACTGTTTCACCCGGCCTGAAGTGTTCCGAATTGATGCGCAGATAAGACTCATAGTCGAGTCCGACCACCGCAAAAGCCTCTATCAAAAAATCTTTGACAGAATGCAAAACACCCGTGGCGATCACGAAATCTTCAGGCACATCCCGCTGCAGCATCGCATGCATAGCCACCACATAGTCAGGTGCATAACCCCAGTCTCTCAGGGCGTCTATATTTCCCAATTCTAAATGATCAGCATAGCCAAGATGAATTTTTGCAACCGTGGTACTGATCTTTCTGGTGACAAACTGAAAGCCTCGACGTGGCGATTCGTGGTTGTACAAAATACCGGCGGCCACAAATAGCTTATGATGCTCGCGGTAGTTTCTCGCCAAATGAAACGCCGCCAATTTTGAAATGCCGTATACCGATCTCGGATTGAAAGGCGTTGACTCATTCTGCGGTGTGGTTCTCGCATCCCCGAACATCTCGCTTGATCCGGCAAAATAAACCCGGCAGTCCGGCGCAAGTTCCTTGATGCTTGCCAAAAGAGCATGGGTGGCAGTGAAATTATTCGCGACAACTGACGCTTCATCATCAAACGTATAACTTACAAAGCTCGATGCAGCCAAGTGGTAACACTCATCCGGACTAACGCTCGCAACAATCTTATAAATCGACAAATGATTATCAACTGCGCCCACATGGAGTTTCACCTTGTCGGTCAAATGACTGATATTAACCAAACGGTGTTCGGGATCTTCTATAGCCTCGCGCCGCACAACCCCATGCACTTCATATCCACGGGACAAAAGCAACTCCGCCAAGTACGATCCGTCTTGGCCATTAATGCCGGTTATCAGGGCTGTTTTCATTAGATCACTCAGTTCACTTGCGCTGTCACGATGCAAAAAGCATATAGGGCCGTGGCGGTTCAAAATACCCGTAGCATCCACGGAATTCGATCTTATAGCCCGAATTGGCCGCCTTGATTATTTCCGCACATTTCCTGGCATTCTCAAGATCATGGTAGACAGCAATTGCCAATGCCGGCTTGTACTCCTTCAACACTTTCGATGCCCCACTCAAGGCCGCCATTTCATAGCCTTCAATATCCATCTTTATCAAACCCCCTACACCAAGAGAGTGTTCAATGGCCAATTGATCAAGCGTAGTCACCGGGACACGTTGAGTGGATGAATCGGATACTCCGGAAGTAGCTTCTCCTGTACCCAACAGCAGCTTTGAATCGCAGATATGTTCATAATCAACTTGAATATCTGACCACCCTTGCTTATCTCCTAAAGCAGCGCTAACCACAATCGCTTTCTTGCCACGCTCATGTGATGAAAATGTTTTCAACAAGGCCCTGTTCATTAGTGGCAGCGGCTCAACGCAAATTATTAACGCATCAGGCGACTTTTCAAGGGCGAATGTTGAAAAATAGCCCTCAGCGGCTCCCGCATCAATAACCCATTTCCTATTTTCATAGTCTAGTTCAGGATTGTTATACGATGATGGGTTTGTAGTGAAATCATCGAATATTTCGTGAAAAAGCCAAGGAAGATCACGGCCTGGCAGGCTTGCAGGCCAAAATATTTTTCTTCCATTAATGGTGACGGATACCAGTTCCGGATCGTCAGTCTTCTCGGTTATGTGCGTTGGCATTCGTGCAAATCGCTCGGCAACATAAAGGTCGATATCTTTTTCAGTTAATTCAGCCGCATATCCAGATTTGGCATTACTCAAATCGGCCAGCAGCTTCCCCTTCATTTGCCTTTTTTCCATGCTACTAACCACCGGCTTCAGGAGGTCCTTAATAAAATGCACCACCGGCCTCGCTAGGCCCTTAATAAAACGCAATGCTTTACTCATGACTGTGGAAGCCATCTGTCGTGACCATTGATAGGGAGACCCTCTATGATCGAATTCACCACATATCCAAAGGGCCCTTCGTCATCACCCAGAATATCGACGAAATTATCCGCAATCTGCGGGAGGCTTCCGATAACCGACCCAGTGCTGAAAAGGCTTTCGGCAAACAACCCAGTGTCGGAATAGTAATGAAATTGGTAGAACTTGATAAATTTCCTCGCGAGTTCCCGGCTTGAATCAGTGACCGACTTTCGATCCCCTGTAAGCAGGTCCCTTATACATAAGAAATATTCTTGCTTGGAGCTGGGGTCGATGGTAAATCCAAATCCTCTATAGGGAGACTTCGCTGTGGTTACCACCGGAAGACCTCGTGCAGGACATTCAAACCCAACAGTAGTTGTATGTACCGCCACACCTCGCACATTAAATTTTGCGACTAGCTCGTTGAACGTCACCTTGGCATCCGGCTTGAGCAAAAAAACGTTCCCGGGAAGTTGTACGCCGCTCAATTTGATCGCTGCTGCAACAGTCTCTCTCGTTCTTGGTATTTGTGGTGACGTTTCCGCAGGGTGAGGTCTAATGATTAGCTGAAAGTCTTTGTTTTGACGAAACCATTCAATGGTTTCAATAATCCACTCGATCATATCCTTGAATAAAATTTGCTTGTTTAGCGCAGCCAAGTCCCAGATGACATTTGCCGCCAGCACCAGCGTGGGTCTATGCGGATCAATCGTGTTCAATACGGGCTCATCGCTCTCATGTCCGGCAAGTTTGGTAGTATCAATTACTAATCCCCTCTCGCCAGTCAGCCATTTTTCTATTTTTTCTTCATCCGCTGCGGTCAAAGCAATTTTTGAAAAGTTTGGCCACAACTTTGTAAAATCCAGGTTCATGGCTGCATCGTTATGTGCAAAAGCAACCCGATTTTTTGTAACTGGCCAGTGAGAATAATACGGAATCGCTCTTGCCTTGCAGTGCTGCTCCAGAATTGCCCACATACCATAATAGCTATCGTTTGATACAACACGATCAGGCTTCTGTTCATCGAGAATACGCTCGTACGTCAAGCTGACCATCAACAGATTCTGCAAATGCATTTTAATCAAGTATTCATGGTGTTCAATCAGGGCAGGCGTTGCCACTAAATAGTTATTAACCAGAATATCTTTTGCCAACGCCCCATATTCAATCCCATCTTTTTTGAAACTCAATGCCTCATCAAAACCCAGGACTGAAACAATGGCCGCTATCTGTTCAATATCAGCATTAGATAAATATCTGGATAAAGGGATGGGTTTGTTGGGGTTGTGTTGCCACAACTGCTCTGATCTTTTTTTGCAATTCTCGCAATTTTTTGAGAAATGTTCTTTCCCTCCCCACTCACCCCCAAGGAAATTGCACTCTACGTGCTGGATACTGTCACAGTACATTGGAATGACCTCAACTCCCTTCAGGCGCAGAGCTAAACTTAAAGCCCGATCCATGGCAAAACTGGGCGGGTAAATCGCGAATGAAGGGCCAGTCAACACGCGTAATTGCTTACGTTGTATTTTCGTTTCAGATTTTTTAATTTCTTTTTCTATCTTGTTAAGCTTTTTAAGCCAGTCATTTTCATTTCCCAGAGCTTTACGCACCGTTGACTTAACAAGATTGTAGTATCGGTTGATCATGTTCGATTAATAACCCAGTTTTGTAATGTCACGTCTTGCCGAAGAATAAACAAGGTTGTTTGCATAATTGATGGCACAGTTCACCCTAACAGACTCCACGCCAGCGCAGTGCCGCGCTTGACATCCTGCTTTACGGCCTTACCCAGAACCTGCTCCAAATACTTTGGCGGCAAACCCAATCCCGGCCTGATCGCGCGCAAATTTTCGCGCGTCAGCACATCGCCGGCTTTCAGGTCTTGCACCACGTATAGCGAGCGGCGAAATTGGATGGATTCTTTCTCAGCCTCTATCGGGCCGTAGCTCACTTTCCCGAGTGCCTGCCACGCACGTTTAGTCTCTACCACCAGTTGTGCCATTTCGTAAGGCTCCATAGAGAACGCGCTGTCCACCCCACCATCAGCACGGTTGAGAGTGAAGTGCTTTTCAATGACCGTTGCGCCCAACGCTACACTGGCCACGGACACACCCACGCCCATGGTGTGGTCAGACAAGCCCACTTCGCAGTCGAACAATTCGCGCA
>CAZSIO010000022.1:2215-10887 GCA_964606865.1 uncultured Sideroxydans sp. | reverse complement strand
AACCGGGCAGGTCCACCAGAAAGCGGTTATCGCCCAAGTCGAAATAATTGAGGTGCTGGGTGCGCCCCGGCGTCTTGCTGGTGAAAGCCAGCCGGGTATGGTTGGCCAGAGTATTGATGGCGCTCGACTTGCCCGCGTTGGAACGGCCGACGAATGCCACTTCCTTGCCGCCGTGCAGCGGCAGGTCTTTGATGTGGTTGACCGTGGTGAAGAAGGTCGCTTTGGAAAACAGTCCCATCACTTCCAGGCCGCGAAGATTTTGTCCGCCGCTGCCACGGTCGCGGCGATGTCGGCCTCGGTGTGCGCGGCGGACACAAAACCCGCCTCGAATGCAGAGGGCGCGAGGTAATGCCCCGCATCCAGCATGGCATGGAAAAATTTGTTGAAAGCCTCCTTGTCGCACTGCATCACTTCCGCATAACTAGTCGGCGGTGAGCTCCTGAAATACAGGCCGAACATGCCGCCGACTGACTGCGCGCAAAAGGCGATGCCATGTTTTTTCGCCGCCGCGGTGAGCCCTTCGGTGAGCTGCTTGGCGCGTTGCGCCAAGCGCTCGTAGAAGCCCGGCACCTGCACCAATTTCAATGTGGTCAACCCTGCGGCGACCGCCACCGGATTGCCGGATAAGGTCCCGGCCTGATACACCGCACCCAAGGGGGCCAGACAATTCATGATGTCGCGCCGGCCACCGAACGCGGCGGCGGGCAAGCCGCCACCCATTACCTTGCCCAGCGTCACCAGGTCGGGCTTGATACCGTAATAGCCCTGTGCGCCCTGCAGGCTGACACGGAAACCGGTCATGACTTCGTCCAGGATCAGCACTGCGCCGTATTGCGTGCAGAGTGAACGCATCGCATCGAGGAATTCGCGCTTCGGTGTGACCAGATTCATGTTGCCCGCCACCACTTCAACAATCACAGCGGCGATCTCCTGCCCCATCTCGGCAAAACAGCTTTCCAGTCCGGCGGCATCGTTGTAGTCCAGCACTGTGGTGAGCGCGGCGATCTCGGCCGGCACGCCGGAAGAACTCGGCTGGCCGAAGGTCAGCGCGCCGGAACCGGCTTTCACCAGTAAGCCATCGGAATGGCCGTGATAACAGCCCTCGAATTTGACGATGCGCGAACGCCCGGTGAACCCGCGCGCCAGACGAATCGCGCTCATCGTCGCCTCGGTGCCGGAGCTGACCAGCCGCACCATCTCCAGACTCGGCAGGAGCGTGCATAACAGATTCGCCAAGTCCAGTTCACCCGCCGTCGGCGCGCCGAAACCCAAACCCTGCGCGGCAGCATCCTGCACCGCCTTGACCACTTCCGGGTGGCAGTGGCCGACGATCATCGGCCCCCATGAACCGACATAATCCGTGTATTGCTTGCCGTCCGCATCCCACACGAACGCGCCTTGGCCGCGTTGAAAGAACAGCGGCGTGCCGCCGACCGAACGGAAGGCGCGCACCGGCGAATTGACACCGCCGGGGATGACTTTTTGTGACGCGGTAAAGAGCTCTTCGTTGTGTGAGGTCATGCTGATGTCCTGCCGAATAAAGTTGAAAAATCCCGTGCCGCCTGTTCGATGTCCGGCGCGTTCCACAGCGCCGAGATGACCGCCAGCGCATCGGCGCCCGCCTCGATCAGCGCCGCGCCATTGTGTGGCGTGATGCCGCCGATGGCGACGATAGGAACGCTTAATTCGCGCCGCACCGCCCGCAACATCTGTACCTCGGCCTGCACCGCGCCGGGTTTGACCGCAGACGCAAAAAAGGCGCCGAATGCCACGTAGTCCGCCCCTTGCCGCGCCGCCTCGAACGCCAGCGGCGCGCGATTATAGCAAGACACCCCGATGATCCCCGCCTCCCCCAGCAATCCGCGCGCGGCAGACACGCTGCCATCTGCGCAGCCCAGATGCACACCGTCCGCCCCAACCTGCGCCGCCAGACGCGCGTCATCATTCACAATGAAGGTGACGCCGAATTCGCGCGTCAGCAAGCGCAGGGCGCGCACCTGTTGCAGCTGCAAGTCCGAATCGGCGGATTTGTTGCGGTACTGCAAGACGCGCGCACCGCCCTGCAAGGCGCGCCTGACTTTGCCCAGCAACGCAGCGGTATCCGGCTCATCCGGCGTGATGGCATACAAGCCGTGGATGGAACTCACTTCCTCCCCCACCTCAATCCTCCCCCGCATTCCCCCTATCCAACTTTCCCCCGCAAGCGGGAGTAAAGGGCAAACGAGAAAAACAATGTTGAACCCTTGGGAGAGAAAGCAAACGCCGCAGCCAAGCGGGCGCCTGCTTGCACCCTGCCTTCAATGGCGTGTTTCTTCACTGGGCGTTTCGTCCTCGTCGCCGCGCCCCCAGAACAGGCGATCCGGAATGTGCTGCCCCATGCCGGGGCGGAAGCCGTATTTCAGCGCTTCCCAGGTGTATTCCTGCGCCTCGCGCACCGCTTCTTCCATCGACAGGCCGTTGGCCAGCAGGGCGGCGATGGCCGAGGACAAGGTGCAGCCCGAGCCGTGGTAGATGCCGGGCAGGCGCGGCCAGGTATCGCTGCGCAACAGACCGCCCTCTCCGTATAGGGTGTTGATGACTTTGGGTGTGTGCTCGTGGGTGCCGGTGATCAGCACATATTCGCAGCCGAGTTGCAGGATGCGTTTGGCGCTCTCGGCCAGATTCGGATCGTCCGCCTCGTTGTTCTCGTCCACGATCAGGCGCCGCGCTTCCATGCTGTTCGGCGTGAGCAGGGTCGTCTGTGGCAGCAACAGTTCGCGCAAGGCGTCCAGCATGTCTTCGTTGGCCAGCTCGTCGCCGCGCCCGGAAGCCAGCACCGGATCGAACACCAGCGGCACATCGGGATAATCGGAGATCACCTCGGCAATGGCGGCTATGTTTTCCACGCTGCCGAGCAAGCCAATCTTGAATGCGGCGACCGGCATATCCTCCAGCACGGAGCGCGCCTGATCAACGACCCAGTCGGCATCCACCGCCTGTACATCTTCCACACCGCTGGTGTCCTGCACCGTGATCGCGGTCACCACCGACAACGGGTGGCAGCCCATGCTGGCGATGGTCAGCACATCGGCTTGCATGCCGGCACCGCCGCTGGGATCGGTTGCTGAAAAGGTTAAAACAATGGGTGGAATGTCGGACATGATGGGTTGCCGCAGGTGATGGTGAACAGGGCGTAATTCTAACTGAAACTAACTGACCACGCGTTCGTTCACAAAGTTGGCGATGCGCGTAAATTCGGCCACGCCCAGATTTTCCGCGCGCAACTGTGCGTTGATGCCCAGTTGGGCAAAATCGGCTTCAGCCAGCCAGGCCTTGAGCGTGTTGCGCAAGGTCTTGCGCCGTTGTCCAAAAGCATCCGCCACGATGCGTGCAAACAAGGCTTCGTTGTTGACCGTGATTTTCTCCCCGGGCAGCGGAATCATGCGCACGATAGCAGAATCAACTTTGGGCGCAGGACGAAACGATTGCGGCGGCACATCGAGCAACTTCTCCATCTCGAAGCGGTATTGCAGCATCACCGACAATCGCCCGTATTGCGGCGTCGAAGGCGCGGCCACCATGCGCTCGACCACTTCGTTCTGCAGCATGAAATGCATGTCGGTGATGCGCGCGGCAAAGGCGGCAAAATGGAACAGCAAGGGCGAGGAGATGTTGTAGGGCAGATTGCCGACGATGCGCAAGGGCGCATCCAGTGTCGCAAAATCGAATTGCAGCGCGTCGCCCTCATGGATGACGATCTTGTCCTGCGGGTAGTCGGTTTTCAGGCGCGCGATGATGTCGCGGTCGATCTCCACCACATGCAGTTTATGCAGATGCTGCAACAACGGGCGGGTCAGCGCGCCCAGGCCGGGGCCGATCTCCACCATATTGTCATTCGGCTGCGGGCGGATGCAGCGCACGATGTCGGCGATGACGGTTTGGTCAACCAGGAAATTCTGGCCAAACTTTTTTTTTGCTTTATGCATGGAAGAACAATCCACCACCGAGACACCGAGACACAGAGAACGGCAAAAGCAGACGTGGTTTGATGTGCTGCACGATGCAACTCATGCTGGTTTTCCTCCGTGTCTCTGCGCCTCTGTGGTGAAAGTTTTTTCGCACTGCGCCATTTCTACCGCCACTTTGATCGCTTCCAGCAGGCTGCCAACCTCCGCCTTGCCTGTGCCCGCCAGATCAAGCGCCGTGCCGTGATCGACCGAGGTGCGGATGATGGGCAAACCGAGCGTGATATTCACGCCCGCGCCGAAGCTGGCGTGCTTCAGCACCGGCAGGCCCTGGTCGTGATACATGGTCAGCACGGCATCGCAGCCGCGCAGACGATGGGCGGCAAACAGGGTATCGGCGGGAAGCGGCGGGCTGACATCGAAACCTTCCGCGCGCAGCTTGTCCAGCACCGGGATCATCACCTCGATCTCTTCGCGTCCCAGATACCCGCCCTCGCCCGCATGCGGATTCAGCCCCGCCACCAGAATGTGCGGATTGGCGATGGCAAAACGCCGTTGCAGGTCGCGCCGCAGGATGCGCAGGGTGCTTTCCAGCAGCGGCGCAGTGACCGCGTCCGCCACCTCACGCAACGGCAGATGCGTGGTGACCAATGCGACACGCAAGCCGCCTCCAGCCAGCATCATCACCACCTGCGGCGTATGGGTCAGTTCGGCAAGGAATTCGGTGTGCCCGGTGAAGTGAATGCCGGCATCATTGATGATGCCCTTGTGCACCGGCGCGGTGACCATGCCGGAGAATTCACCGGATGCGCAACCCTGCACGGCACGGCGCAAAGTGTCCAGCACATAACGCGCATTGGCCGCATCCAGCCGGCCCGCCTGCACGGGTTGCGCCAAGGGCACATGCAGCACGCTCAACTTGCCCATGAAATGCGGAGCATCCACCGTGTAGTCATGAAACTGGATGGCGATACCCAGTTGCGCGGCGCGCTGCTGCAACAGCGTCTTGTCGGCAATAATCACCAGCGGCAGGGCAAGCCGCACCAGCTGCAGACAAAGTTCCGGACCGATGCCTGCGGGTTCGCCCGCCGTAATGGCCAGCGGCTTGTGGATGTCCCTGCCCCCGGCCCTGCCCTCCGCGAACGAAAGAGGGGGCAATGGATTTCGCTCCGTGCTGCTCACGTTATTCGCGATAGTCGATGAAGGCGCGATCGCGCAACTGGCGCAACCAGTCCTGGTAGGCCTCATCCGATTTGTAGGCGCGGATGGCGTTGCGCGCCTGCTGTTTCTTTTGCTGCTCGCTGACATCGGCGTTGCGCCGCTCAAGCACCTGGATCAAATGCCAGCCGAACCCGGATTTCACCAGGCCGCTGATCTGTTTTTCTTTCAAGGCATTCATTGCATTTTCGAATTCGGGCACGGTCTCTCCCGGCGAGATCCAGCCCAGTTCGCCGCCCTGTGCCGCGCTGCCGTCTTCCGAGTGCAGGCGTGCCTGCTCGGCAAAGTCCGCGCCCGCATCGATGCTGCGTTTGATTTCCTGCAAGCGGTCGCGCGCCTCGCTCTCGGATACCAGTTCGCTGGTTTTGATCAGGATATGGCGCGCATGGGTCTGCGTGATGAATACCGGCGCATCGTTGTTGCGCCGATCAAGCAATTTCAGGATATGGAAACCGCTGGGGCTGCGCAGGATGTCGCTCAACTGCCCCGGCTGCAGGGCTGCCAGCGCATCGGCGAACAGGCTGGGCAACTCGTTACTCGGTCGCCAGCCGATCTGGCCGCCCTGCAATGCATCCCTGGCGTCGGAATAGCCTGCTGCAATTTGCGCAAACGGCGCGCCGCCGCGTAATTTTTGCAGCGCCTCTTCCGCGCGACGCTGCAGAACGCGCAGATTTTCCGCAGTCGCCTGTTCCGGCACGACGATCAGAATGTGCGCCAATTGCAGCTGCTCGCCCCTGTTGCCTTGTTTGGCCTGGGTGTCGAGATAGACCTCAATGTCGCTGTCGCTGATAAACAGCTTGCTATCGACCTCGCGCTCGCGCAAACGCACCGACAATATCTCGCCGCGTATTTCCTCACGGAAGCGGGCAAAATCGATACCGTCTTTTTCCAGTTTGCTACGGAATGCGGCGAGCGAATCGAATTTGTTTTGTTGCGCGATGCGTTGCAGCGCACTCTCCATCTGCGCGTCATCCACCCGCACCCCGTTCTCCTTGGCAAACTGCAACTGCAGCTTTTCCATGATCATGCGCTCCAGCACCTGTTTCTCCAGAATGCCGCGCTCCGGCAATTGCGTGCCCTGTTTTTGCAGTTGTTGCACCACCGTCTGCATGCGTTGCGCCAACTCCAGCCGCGTGATGACATCGTCGTTGACCACGACGCGCACGGCGTCGATCGGAGTCGCCGCCGTCTCGGCCAGCAGCGGATCGGCGCAAACCGCGCACAGCAACAGCATCACGATTCTTTTGTTCAGCATGTGTTCTTTCAAAAAGTGGAGATTAATGCAAGCCTTCGGACGGCGTGGCGGGGGTTGCCGCGTTCAGCTTGGAATAGCCCGGCACGCTGTCGCGCAACGCATCGAGCGGGTCGGAACCGATGCGAACCAGATCGTTCAGTTCGAGCTGCACAAAGACCCCGGAGGTGCGCTCGTCCGTCGCGGTGGCAAAACTCTGCGCCACCAGCCGCACGGCCCAACAGGCGGCATTATACTCAAGCCCGCCCAGCGCCTCTAAGATACGCTCGTCACGCAGGGAATAATTGAACCGGCCCACACCGTGCCAGCGTCCGAACAGCGGCCACTGGGCGGACACATCGACCTGGCGCAAAGCGTCGCGCGTAAAACGATAGCCCAGATTGAGCACCTTGCCCGCCTCGGGATGATAGCGGGCGGCGAGGTTGTAATTCTGGGTATAGGCCACATTCGGGTTGTATTGCAGCTGGCCATCGAGGCGCCATGCCGCGTTGACCCTGCCGCCCAGGGTTGCCAGGATATCGGAGCGGCTGGTGTTGCCGCTCGGCGTCACCAGGTTCACTTGCGGTGTTTCGAGGAAGAAACGTTCCGCGACGGCGACGCGCAATCTTTCCGAGCCATCGGCTTCGGCGATCACCCGCGACGTCAGCGCCAATGTCACCATGTTCGCGTCGCCCACCCGATCGCTGCCCAGAAACCGGTTCTCGCTGAACATCTGGCTGAAGCTGAAGGGCGCTTCGGCGGAATCGAAGTTGGGCAGCTGCGCCTGGTCACGGTAAGGAATCTTGACGTAGTAGGCGCGCGGCTCCAGCGTCTGCACAAAGCCGGCACCGAGGAAAGAGTTGTTGCGCTCGAAGATCAGCCCGCTGTCCAGACTGAAGATCGGCACGGTGCGCGAACGGTCGGGCTGCGCGGACACGTTATTGTCGCCCAGCACGTAGTCGGTGTAGTGCACCCCCAGTTTCGGCGTCACAAAGTAGCCGGGACCGCTCAACAGCAGATAACTGACCGACGGGTAAAGCACCAGGCGCTGGCCGCTGACGAGAGTCGGGTGGCGATAATCCACAAATTCCCCGGTCAGCGCGATATCCGCTCCGGCAAGCGCCTGTTGCGCGCTCAAGTTGATTTGTGGCTGGCGCCGATAAGGCACGATCACGGGTGCCAGGGGATCCTGCAAGGTCTGATAGCGCTGCACCCGCGCCGAGGCATTCCACCAGCCGCCGGCATAACTCAACACGCCTTCGCGCAGCAAATTGACCTGCGCACTGCCACTCACGTCATTGGCCAAATCCCGGAAGTAGTTGTCATCGGAGACGACATTGAGATTGGCATCCGCCGAAAATCCGTGACCCAGATTCTGGCCGTGCCGCAGCGCAACATGGACCCGATCCCTGCCCGCCACCCGGTCTTGCGCCAGCGCGTCAGCCTGCACCGCACCGCTGAAACTCGGTTGCAGATAACGCAATTCGTTGTTGAATTGAACCCCGCGCTTGCTGATGAAACGGGGGGAAAGGGTTACATCGAGATTGGATGCGATATTCCAGAAATAGGGCACCGTTATTTCGGAGCCGCCGGAGTTGGTGCTGCCGAAGACCGGCCCCAGAAAGCCCGAACGCTTGTCATCGTTCAGCCCAAAGTCCATCCATGGCGTGTAAAGCAGCGGAACCCCCTTGAACTCCACCCAGGCATGGTGGGCGACACCGACCTGGGTCGCGCGGTCGAGCTCGAGCCGGCTCACGTTGAGCAGCCAGTCGTCATTGCCCGCCGGGCAGGTGGTATAGGCCGCCGAGCGGAAGGTATAGCGACTGTTGCCCGCCATCTCCACACGCTCGGCATGACCGCGCGCCGCCTGCTCCCCCAGCACGAATTGCGGTTGTTCCATCACCCCGGTGTGCTGTTCCAGATCCAGGCGCAGGGTTGGTCCGCTCACCCGGGTATCGGCTTGCTCGATGCGCACATGGCCCTCGGCGTACACCTGTTGCTCGTCCTGTTCGTAGGTCAAATGATCCGCATTGACCACCCGCCCGTCCTGGCGCAACTCGACCTCCCCGCTGGCCTCGATCTGTTTGCCCTGGCGCGTCTCCATGCGCTGCGCGCTGAGGTAAACCACGCCCGTATCAGCCGGGGGCGGCAACTGCTTGAAAGTGCGATCCAGACGGAGCGGCAACGTCTCGGCGTGCGCCAGGGGGGGCAGGACGAACAGCAGGGAGCAGGCGATCAAACTCGAACGAAAAAGCATGGGCGGGCCGAATAATTTAAGG
>CAZSIO010000022.1:0-2115 GCA_964606865.1 uncultured Sideroxydans sp. | reverse complement strand
AAGGCAATCCAATGCAGCGCCAACAACAGCTTACCGACTGGCTTTCCGCCCTGTATCCCAATCAAACCTTCTCGCTCGCACCGGCCTCTGCCGACGCCAGCTTCCGCCGCTATTTCCGCGCGACGTTCGCCGACGGCAGCACAAGAGTGGTGATGGATGCCCCACCCCAACACGAGGACTGCAAACCCTTCCTGCATATCGGCATGCTGTTCGAGGAAGCCGGTGCGCACGTGCCGCATGTGTACGAGCAGGATTTGACGCAAGGTTTCTTGCTGCTATCTGACCTCGGCAATTCCACCTACCTGCAAGCCTTGAACAAGGACAATGCCCGCGCGCTTTACGGTCAGGCGCTGGACGCGCTGATCAAAATACAACTGGCATCCAAACCCGACGAATTGCCGCCCTACGATGAGGCGCTGCTGCGCCGCGAACTGAATCTGTTCCCCGATTGGTACATCGCCAAACATCTGGGCGTCACGCTCAATGAGAAACAAAAGGCAAAGCTGGAACAGGTGTTTGTGCGCATCATCAAAAACAATCTGGCACAACCTTGCGTGTATGTTCACCGCGATTACCATTCGCGCAATCTGATGTATATCGAGACCCCTCTCTCTAACTCTCTCCCGCGAGCGGGAGAAAGAACAAACGAGAAAGGCAATTTTCTTCCCTCGCCGGGCATCCTCGATTTTCAGGATGCGGTATATGGCCCGATTACCTACGACCTCGCCTCACTGTTCAAGGATGCCTACATCAAATGGGAAGAAGCGGAGATCATCGACTGGCTGGTGCGCTACTGGGAACAGGCGCGCCAGGCCGGGTTGCCCGTGCGCGAGGATTTCGGCGAGTTCTACCGCGACTACGAGATGATGGGCGTGCAGCGCCACATCAAGGTATTGGGCATCTTCGCCCGCCTGTATCACCGCGACGGCAAAGACGGTTACCTGAATGACATGCCGCTGGTGATGGAATATCTGGTGAAGGCGTGCGAGCGTTACATCGACCTCAAGCCGTTGCTGAACCTGCTGCTCGAATTGAACGCGCAGGCGGAGAACCCGGGAACAACTCAGGCATGAGGGATTCCTGCATATCCCCTCTCCCCAACCCTCTCCCGCAGGCGGGCGAGGGGGCGATCGTGAAAGTCATTCAACGATGCGCGCGATGATCCTTGCCGCCGGACGAGGCGAGCGCATGCGCCCGCTCACCGATCACACGCCCAAGCCGTTGCTGCAGGCGGGTGGCAAACCGCTCATCGTGTGGCACATCGAACGGCTGGTGCGCGCAGGCATCACCGACCTCATCATCAATCACGCCCATCTCGGCAAACAGATCGAACAGGCGCTCGGCGACGGCAGCCGATTGGGCGCGCGCATCCAATATTCGGACGAAGGCACGGCACTGGAGACGGCGGGCGGGATTGCCTTCGCGTTGCCACTTTTGATACCTCCCTCTCCAGCCGGGAGAGGGAATGAGGGTGAGGGCGCGCCGTTTGCCGTGGTCAACGGCGACATCTGGTGCGACTACGACTTTGCGCAACTGCCCGCACTCGCCACCACGATGCAACAGCACGACGACCTCGCCCATCTGGTGCTGGTGGACAACCCTGAACACAATCCCGCAGGCGATTTTGGCCTGGCCGGCGACCGCGTGACCGACCGCGCGCCCAAGTTGACCTTCAGCGGCATCGGCCTGTACCAGCCCGCCTTATTCGCCGCCATTACGCGCGGTAGCAAGGCGCCGCTCGCGCCCCTGCTGCGCGCACAGATCGCCGCCGGCCGCGTCAGCGGCGAACATCATCGCGGCCAGTGGCTGGATATCGGCACACCGCAGCGCCTGGACGAACTCGACAAGCAGTTGCGCGCCACGCAGAATGCGCCCCATGTCTGATACCTCACCTTACCCCCCGCGCCGCGCCCGCCTGCTGCAAAAGATGCAGCGCGGCATCGCCGTCATTCCCACCGCGCCGGAAGCTTTGCGCAACGGCGATGCGCATTACGACTATCGCCACGACAGTCATTTCTACTATTTGAGCGGTTTCGCCGAGCCGGACGCCGTGCTGGTCCTGGTTGCGGGCGAGACGATGCAGTCCGTCCTGTTCTGCCGCGAGAAAAATCCGGA
>CAZSIO010000021.1:0-11192 GCA_964606865.1 uncultured Sideroxydans sp. | reverse complement strand
GGGGCATGGCGGTTCCTTGTTTAATAAAATTGGTAGTCATCCGGCAGGTCGGGCTGAAGCCCGACATGTCGGGTTAACACCCGACCTACAAAGAACGGGTGAATTCGGCGATGCGTCGTGCCGCTTCCAGCGATTCCCCCAGATTGGCGACCAGTGCCAGCCGGATGAAATTGGCACCGGGGTTGATTCCGTGTGCCTCACGGGCAAGGAAGCTACCCGGCAGCACGGACACATTATAGTCGCGGTATAGCTGTTGCGCGAAGGCGGTGTCGGCAATCGGGGTGCGTACCCAAAGATAGAAGCCGGCATCCGGTTTCGCCACGGGCAATACGGGTGCGAGCAGTTTGATGACCTGGTCGAACTTTTCCGCATACAGGCGGCGGTTTTCTGCGACATGAACCTCGTCGTTCCAGGCAGCGATGGTTGCGGCCTGAATCGCCGGGTTCATCGCGCAACCGTGATAAGTGCGATACAGCGCGAACTTTTCCAGCAGGCCGGCATCTCCCGCGACAAAACCGGAGCGCATGCCCGGCACATTGGAGCGCTTGGACAGGCTGGAAAATACCACCAGATTCTTGTAATCGGTGCGGCCGAGTTGTTGCGCGGCCTGCAACGCGCCAAGCGGTTTTTCCGTGCCGAAGTAGATCTCCGAATAGCACTCGTCCGCCGCGATGACGAAGCCGTAACGGTCGCTCATTTCGAACAGGGTTCGCCACTCGGCCTGCGGCATCACGCGCCCGTTCGGATTGCCCGGCGAGCAGACATAGACGAGTTGCGCGCGTTGCCAGACAGGCTGCGCCAGTTGCGCAAAGTCCATCGCGTAGTTGTCCGCGGGAAGTGTGTTGAAAAAGTGCGGGGTGGCCCCGGCCAGGAATGCCGCGCCTTCGTAAATTTGATAGAAGGGGTTGGGGCAGACCACCACCGGGTCGGTCCGGCTGCGGTCGATCACCGCCTGGGCGAAGGCAAACAAGGCCTCGCGACTGCCGTTCACCGGCAACACCTGGGTTTTGGCATCCGGTGCAGGAATAGCGTAACGGCGCGCCAGCCAGCCGGCAATGGCGCCGCGCAGGGCGTCGCTGCCGATCGTTGTGGGATAATGCGCCAGCCCATCCAGTCCCGCGATCAACGCCTCGCGGATGAAAGCGGGCGTTGCGTGTTTGGGCTCACCGATATGCAGACTGATCGGTTTGAGCGCGGCGTTGGCACTGACCTCGCCAAAGAGTTTGGCGAGTTTCTGAAACGGGTAGGGCTGAAGTTTTATCAGGTCAGGATTCATCTGCAAACTCGCGGCGCGAAAGAGCACGCATTATAAGGGGCGGCCAATTGCCAACAAAACGAAATGTATTGCCGGTCGCCGGTGTGTTGAGCGGGGCGCTGGTGTGGGGATTGATCTGGTATCCCTACCGCGTGCTGCAGGACGCGGGCATCTCCGGCGTGATGGCGACCTTTCTCACCTATTTTCTGGCACTGCTGTGCGGCGCTTTTGTGTTGCCGCGCGTGTGGCGCGAACGTTCAACCCTCGGCGGCTGGGCGCTGCTGCTGGTGTTGAGCGCGGGCTGGGCCAATCTGGGCTATGTGCTGGGGATGTTGCAGGGCGAGGTCATGCGCGTGCTGCTGCTGTTCTATCTTGCGCCGGTGTGGACCGTGCTGTTCTCCTTCTGGCTGCTGGGAGAACGGCTCAATCGCTACGGCTACGCCATCGTCGCATTGTCCCTGGGTGGCGCATTCATCATGCTGGGGCGACCGGGGCTCGGGCTGCCGTTGCCGCACAATCCGGCCGAATGGCTGGGACTGTCGGCAGGCATGGGCTTTGCGTTGTCGAATGTCGTTTCGCGCCGCGCCGGCCATCTTTCGGTCGAGGTGAAATCGTTCAGTCTGTGGCTGGGGACGGTCGTCCTGACCCTGCCGTTTTTGTTGTGGCAGGGCGGGCTGCCGGGGCAAGTCGCCACGATCAGCGCCGCATCATGGCTGTTGCTGGCGTTGATGGGTGTGGTGCTGTGTGCGACCAGTTTCGCCGTGCAATACGGGGTGACGCACTTGCCTGCCAATCGCGCCATCGTGCTGTTTCTTTCAGAGCTGGTGTTCGCCGCGATTTCCTCCAGCCTGCTGGCGCACGAGTTGTTGGGGGTGCGCGATGGTCTGGGCGCATTGCTGATCGTTGCGGCGAGCCTGTTGTCCGGGCGCTCAATGCGCGAGGTGAAACAACCCGAACGGGACGGTCAGGCCTGAAGTGGCAGCGCCGGGGAATTTTCCGTTTCCGGTCGGCCCATCGTTGCCCGTATCTCATTCAGCAATTCTTCCGCGCTGCGGTTTTTGCCGATGTGGGTAGCTTGTCCGATTGACAGGGAAAGGTGCCAGTTGCAACGCTGGAATTCTTTGCTGGTGGCCGTCAGGAGACGTTTTTTGACAACCGTTGCGACCTGTTCATCAGTTTCCGGCAACAGCAGGACAAACTGGGCCGAGCTGATGCGCGCCACGGTGTCGATGGTGCGCGAGATGGAACGCAGGATTTCGGCTACCTTGTGCAACGCATTATCCCCGGCTTGCCGCCCCAACGCGTCATTCAGCTGTCCCAGGTGCTCGATGTTGATGTACAGCAAAGAGTAAGGCTTGCGCGAGCGCTCGCTGCGCAGTTGCGCCAACCCGAAATGCTCCATCAGTTCCTGCGGGTTGGATAGATCGGTCAGATAATCCTTATGCCCGTATTCCCGGTCCTTCCACAAACGCGCGACGACTTTGCCCAGCACGGTGAACGTGACGCCCCGGGTGAATATATTGAGCACCAGCGCATCCATTGGAAAATCGGATGCGGTGACCAGTGCCTCGGCTAGGCTCCAGATCGCGCCGACGAGAAAACCGATAATCAACGGCAGCAGAAGCTCGGATTGGCGTTGCGCATGCACGGCTTGAAACCTTGCCGCCTGGATGATGGGCAGACAATAAAGCACATCCAGCGAGACGTAGGTGTCGATCGCCATATAGTTCAACGCGGTGACGAGCACCACCTCGATAAAGATGATCAGCAAACCCAAAAACATCCATCTGCTCCCGATTCAGTGCGGCTGCCGGTGCAGAGCGCACCCGGATTAAAACCGCCGCCACTTTACTACAAATTGCCGCGTATCTTTGCGCCAGCGAGGGTGCAAGTCAGCGCAACGGTTCTCGGGCACACCATCAATCCGGCGATTCGCATAGAATGCGCAAATCAAATTTAATCCGGAGACATGAGTCATGGCCGCACACAATACTTCCCGTTTGGGTACCCCGCTTTCTTCTTCCGCCACCAAAGTCATGCTGCTCGGCAGCGGCGAGCTCGGCAAGGAAGTCATCATCGCCCTGCAGCGTCTGGGGGTGGAGGTTATCGCGGTGGACCGCTACGAGAATGCACCGGGGCATCAGGTGGCGCACCGTGCGCATGTCATCAATATGGCTGACGGCGCCGCGCTGCGTGCCCTGATCGCACGTGAAAAACCGGATGTCATCGTGCCGGAGATCGAGGCCATTGCCACCGACATGTTGGTGCAGATCGAGCAAGAGGGACTGGCACGGGTGATTCCGACCGCGCGCGCGGCGCAGCTCACCATGAATCGCGAAGGAATTCGCCGTCTCGCCGCCGAGACGCTGGGACTGCCGACCTCGCCGTACCGTTTTGCCGACAGCCTGCAAGAGATGCGTGCGGCAGCGGATGCCATCGGCTACCCGTGTATCGTCAAGCCGGTGATGTCGTCTTCGGGCAAGGGCCAATCGAAGCTGAACAGTGCGGACGATGTGCAGGCGGCATGGGATTATGCCGCCAGCGGTTCGCGTGTGAATCAGGGGCGGGTCATCGTCGAAGGTTTCATCGATTTCGATTATGAGATCACCCAGCTCACCGTGCGCGCGGTCGGTGCCGGTGGCAGCATCGAAACGCAATTCTGCGCGCCCATCGGCCATGTGCAGGTGCACGGGGATTATGTGGAAAGCTGGCAACCGATGGCGATGTCGCCGCTGGCGCTGCAACGCGCGCGCGACATCGCCAAAAAAGTCACCGACGATCTGGGCGGACTGGGTATCTTCGGCGTCGAGCTGTTCGTCAAGGCCGACCAGGTGTGGTTCAGCGAAGTCAGCCCGCGCCCGCATGACACCGGCATGGTCACGATGTGCACGCAGCGCCTGAGCGAATTCGAATTGCACGCGCGCGCCATTCTGGGATTGCCGGTGGACACCGCCTTGCGCGCGCCGGGCGCATCGGCGGTGATCTATGGCCAGCTGGATGAGAAAGGGATCGCATTCACTGGCGTGGGCGAAGCGCTGCGCGTGCCGGAATCGGATGTGCGCCTGTTCGGCAAACCGGAATCCTTCAAGAAGCGGCGCATGGGCGTGGCGCTGGCGAACGGCAAGGATACCGATGAGGCGAGGGCGCGCGCCAAACTGGCAGCCGGCAAAGTAACACCGGTGCAGGGATGATCCTCGGCATTCATCACGCCACTTTTCTCAGCAGCGACCTGGCGCGCTCGCGCGCGTTCTATGAAGGCGTATTGGGGCTGCGTGCCAATCCGGAACGTCCGGCAATGGGCTTTGACGGTGTGTGGTATGACGTGGCGCCGAACCAGCAGATCCATCTGATGGCGTTGCCCGATCCGGAAGCGGGGTTGCGGCGTCCCGCGCATGGCGGGCGCGATCGCCATATCGCCCTGCGCGTAAAAGATTTATCGCAACTGATGGCACGGCTGGATGCGGCGGGTGTGATGTATGGCGCGAGCCAATCCGGTCGGCGTGCGGTGTTCTGCCGTGATCCGGACCAGAACGCGCTCGAATTCATCGAGGCTGCCGGGTGATGCACCCGCTTGTGCACGATACCGGCGTCAATCCCAAAGCCTGGTATCAGGCCGCCTGTGACCAGGCCGGATTTGTCTGCGATGCGCGGCAGAGCGCCGCCATCGGTGAGCTGGAAACGCTGTGGCGGCAACTGGTCGAATTCAAAACCAGACGCAATCAGTTCCTCGGGCGCAGTTTGCTCAGTCCGGGCGTGCCGAGGGGTTTGTATATCTGGGGCGGCGTGGGGCGCGGCAAGACGTTCCTGATGGACGGTTTTTATGAATGCCTGCCTTATCGCCGTAAACGCCGCATCCATTTTCACAACTTCATGGCCGAGGTGCATCACGAATTGCAATCGCTCGCCCGCGAGAGCGATCCCCTGCTGGCGCTGGCGGACCATATCGAGCGTTCCACCCGTTTGTTGTGCCTGGATGAGTTCCATGTGGACGACATCGCCGATGCGATGATTCTGGGGCGCTTGCTGGAAGCGTTGTTCGCGCGCGGTGTGGTGCTGCTCACGACTTCCAACTATGCCCCTGACGATTTGTACCCCAACGGCCTGCAGCGCCGGAATTTCCTGCCCGCCATTGCCCTGCTCAAACGCGAACTGAAAGTGCTGCACCTCGACAGCGATACCGACTACCGCATGCTGCAGATGGCGCGCGATCCGCTGTTCATGCTGGCGGGTGAAGCGGCAACGCCGGCGCGTATGCAATCGTTGTTCCGGCGTCTCACGGCAGGCCTGCACGCCGGAGTGGAGGCCATTCAGATTGGGAACAGGACGATACCGGTCAGGCAGGCCGCGCGCGAAGTCGTCTGGTTCGATTTCAGGCAGCTGTGTGGCGGACATCACGACCAGTCCGATTATCTCGGGATCGCCCATCGCTATCCTGCCGTGTTCGTGTCGGACATTCCGCAATTGACCGCCGATGATGCACCCGAGGCGAGGCGGTTTACCTGGCTGATCGACGTGCTGTATGACAATCATGTCAAGCTGGTGGCTTCCTTCGCTGTGGAGATCGCGGCGTTATATCAGGCAGGGTGTCACGATAGCGAAGCACAACGCATCGTCAGCCGGCTGACCGAGATGCAGACCCGGCATTATCTGGAGCTGCCGCACCACAGTCGTGGCGTTAAATTGACCGGGAGCGAAGAGGGATGAGACAGAACCTGCGACACGCATTCTTGCGTCCCGTGTTGCGGGTATTGTTGCTGGGACTTCTGGTGGTCTGCCTCAAAGTAACCGTGGCTGGGTGGCGCGGCGAGTCAGCGCCGACGGAAGACGGGAATTGGCTGTGGCTTGTGTTGTTCCCGATCCTGCCGATTGTGTGGTGGCGCTATTTCCCGGTGTTCGGGTGTAGCCAGCCAAGTTGCCTGCTGGCCGATGGCGAGCACGAGCGGCGCAATCACTGACCGGCGGCGAGGCGGCTGTCGTGGGTGGACTGGCAGGCCGCGACGGCTTGTTCCAGCATGGTTGACGCCTCATCCTGCGCAGCCTGCGGAATGGTGAACTGTCCCGGCTTGCGTTTCACCGGCTGCTGGTTTCTGGCGAGGAATTCGTTCTTGGCCATTTCCGCGCTGGCTTTGCAGGCCTCCAGGTCGGTGCTTAATTGGGCAAGCAGTTTGGCTTGGGCCTCCGCGCGCATTTGAGCCTGCGCGCGCAGTGTTTCCATCTCCTTGCGCGCCTGTTCGGCGATTTGCTGCTCCTGTTTGTTGAGGTAATCCAGATAGCCCCAGGCCCCGCCCGCAATCACGATCAGCAATACTGCAACGATTTTTTTCAGCATGAAGTACTCCCTGAAATGGTCCGACGGTGGGGCATCATAACCGAAGTTTTTGGTTCAGGGGGCGGGGTTGGGGAAGCGGGCATGGACCGCCTCGACTTGCGCCAGTATTTCCGCCGACAGTTCGATTGGTGCGCTATCCAGATTCTCTTTTAGTTGTGTCAGTGAGGTGGCGCCGATGATGACGCTTGAAGTGAACCGGCGTGTCCTGGCAAAGGCAAGCGCCAGGGTGGCTGGCGTGAGTCCGGCTTCCTGCGCGATGTGTGCGTAGGCTGCGGCGGCGTCCGGCACGTTGGGTTTGTGGTAGCGCTGGCCGAAACCGGGGAACAGGGTGATGCGCCCCGGCGCGGTTGGGTTGTCCAGGTATTTTCCGCTCAGCCAGCCGAAAGCCAGCGGGCTGTAGGCGAGCAGTCCAACGTTGGCATGATGGCAGACTTCGGCCAGGCCGCTCTCGAAGGTGCGGTTCATCAGGTGGTAGGCGTTCTGGATGCTGACGATTCTGGGCAGGCCGGATTGTTCGGCGCAGCGCAGGAATTCCATCACTCCCCACGGCGTTTCGTTGCTCAAACCGATGTGGCGGATTTTCCCCGCCTTGACCAATTCCCCCAGCGCCTCCAGTTGCTCGGCGATGGGGGTGGTCTCATGTTCCTGATTGGCGTCGTAGCGGGTTGCGCCGAACATCGGCACGTAACGGTCCGGCCAGTGGATCTGATACAGATCGACATAGTCGGTTTGCAAGCGGCGCAGGCTGCCGTCGAGAGCGGCGTTGATCTGCGCGCGGTTGATGCGCGGGCCATTGCGGATCCAGGCGAAGCCGCGCGCGGGGCCGGCGATCTTGGTGGCGACGATGAGTTTTTCGCGCGCTTGTTTTTTGAGCCAGCTGCCGATGTATTGTTCGGTACGGTGCACGGTTTCGGCGCGCGGCGGCACCGGGTACATTTCAGCGGTATCGATGAAATTCACTCCGTGCGCCACGGCGTAATCCAGTTGCGCATGGGCATCGGTTTCGCTGTTCTGCTCGCCGAACGTCATCGTGCCCAGACACAGGGCGGATACTTCAAGGTCACTGCTGCCGAGCGTGCGGGTTTCCATGCTGTCAGTCGCGCGTATTCGACTGGCTGGGGAAATGGGCCAACTCGACCTGCGGTGCGGGTTGCCAGCCGGGTTGGCGGTGTTCGGCCACCACATTGGTGAAGATGCCGCCGCGCACATAGAACTTGGCGGTGAGGCGCATGAAGCGCGGCCGGGTGGCGGCGACCAGGTCGTCGAGGATGCGGTTGGTGACATCTTCGTGGAAATGGCCTTCCTCGCGGAACGACCAGATGTAGAGTTTCAGGCTTTTCAATTCCACGCACTGCTGGTCGGCGATGTAGTCCAGCGTCAGGATGGCGAAATCCGGCTGCCCGGTCTTGGGGCAGAGGCAGGTGAATTCGGGGATTTCCATCTGGATGTGATAGTCGCGGCCGGGTTGCGGGTTGGGGAAAGTCTCCAGTGTCTTGGCGGGTCGGGTGCTCATGTTTGGTGGCCTTGGTCAGTTCGGTTAGAATGCGGCGCATTATAACGTCTGACTCTCCATAAATTGCGTCTCAGCCAGATCAAACTCGCCGGATTCAAATCCTTCGTCGATCCTTCCGTCATCTCCCTGCCCGGGCAGCTGGTGGGCATCGTCGGGCCGAACGGCTGCGGCAAGTCGAATGTGATCGATGCCCTGCGCTGGGTGCTGGGCGAGTCGCGCGCTTCCGCTTTGCGCGGCGAATCGATGCAGGACGTGATCTTCAACGGCTCCGGCAATCGCAAGGCGGTGTCCCGCGCCAGCGTCGAACTGGTGTTTGACAATTCGCTGGGCAAAGTCGGCGGGCAATGGGCGAGCTATGCCGAGATCTCGATCAAGCGCGTGCTGCAGCGCGATGGCGACTCCAACTACTACATCAACAACCAGGCCGTGCGGCGCAAGGACATTACCGACATCTTCCTCGGCACCGGGGTCGGCGCGCGCGCCTACGCCATCATCGAACAAGGCATGATCTCGCGCATCATCGAGGCCAAGCCGGAAGAGTTGCGCGTGTTCCTGGAAGAGGCGGCGGGCGTGTCCAAATACCGCGACCGGCGGCGCGAGACCGAACTGCGTCTGGCCGACACCCGCGTCAATCTGTCGCGCGTGGCGGACATCCTGCACGAGTTGGACCAGCAGTTGGTGCATCTGACCGAACAGGCCGAAGTGGCTAAGACCTACCGCGAACTGGAAACACGCCGCGAGACCACACAGCGCCTGTTGTGGCTGGTCAACAAACAGGAAGCCGAAGCCCGGCGCGTGCGTTTCGCGCAGCAATTGGAGAAAAATCGCAACGAACTGGAGGCCGAGATCGCCAAATTGCGCGAAACGGAAAGCCATCTGGAGAGTGCGCGCAGCGAACATTTCGTCCTGTCCGATGCGTTACATGCCAAACAAGGCGAACTGTATGCGAGCAACGCCGAAGTGGCGCGACTGGAGCAGCAGATCGCTTTCGTCACCGAGCAACGCAACCGTCTGGCGCAACAGATCCAGAACGGCGAGCGCCAGATCGCGCAACAACAGACCCAGTTGAAGGGATTGCATACCTTGCAGACGCACTGGCAGGGGCAGCAGCAGGATGCCGGAACCCGGGTGGCAGTGTGCGAGCAGCGAGCCAATACCGAGGCGCAGGACCTGCCGCAGGCGGAGGAGGCGGCACGCCTGGCGCAGGAGAAATACAACGCGGTACAGCGTGAATTGTTGCTGATGCAGCAACAGGTGCAGCTGGCGGAAACGCAGCGCGGGCATATCCAGAGCAACGTGCAGCAACTCGACAGCCGCCGCTCGCGCCTGATGCTGGAGCGCGATAATTTGCCGCCGGCAGACATGCCCGCACTGGAACTGGCGCAGCAGCAACACGCGGCGGCGCAGCTGGAATACGAGCAACAGCAGCAACTGCTGGGTGAATTGCAGACGCAACTGCCGCTGGCGGACAGCGCGCGGCGCGATGCGCGCAACGCGGCACAGGAACTGGAACGGCAGTTGGCGCAGACCGAGGCGCGCCTGCACGCTCTGCAGCAATTGCAGGCGCAGCTCGACAATGACCAGGACTTGAAAGCGTGGCTGGTCGCACACGATCTGGAAGGTGCGGCGCGTCTGTGGCAATCCCTGCGCACCGAAGCGGGCTGGGAAGATGCGCTGGAAGCGGTGTTGCGCGAACGCGTCAACGCGCTCGCTTTGCCGCAACTGGAGCAGGCGCAGGCGTGGCGCGATGCACCGCCGCCGGCCAAGCTGGCGGTCTATGCGGCGGACGGTGGACAGCGTGCCGCCGTGCCCGTGCCCAACGGCTGGGTGCCCCTGTTGAACCATGCGCACAGTCAGGATGCGCGCGTGCAACTGGTATTGGCCGACTGGCTGGCACAGGTCTATGCGGTGCCTGATCTGGAAACGGCCCTGCGCCAGCGGGGCGAACTGGCCGCGGGTGCGTGGCTGGTGACGCCGCAAGGGCATCTGGTCGGGGCGCACAGTGTGTTGTTCCATGCGCCGGACAGTCAGGTGCACGGCATTCTGGCGCGCCAGCGCGAGATCGAGACTTTGCAGCAGGAAGCGGGACAACGCCGGGCGGCACTGGCGCAGGGCAAGGCTGCGCTGGAGCAGACGGAAGCGGCGTATCGCGACATCGATGGCCGCATCGGTTCGCTGCGCAGCGAGAGCACCGCCGCGCAACAGCGCCAGCATCAGCTGCAGTTGCAAATCCTCAAACTGACGCAAGCCAACGAACGCAGCCGCGAACGCGCCGCACAGATCCAGTTGGAACTGGATGAGCTGGCAGAACGGTTTGACGAAGCACAAAAGCAGCAGGCAGATCTTTCTGTCAGGATGGACGAGTTGCGTGTCCGGGCGTCCGAGCACCAGGTGGAAAGCGACCGGGTCAGGCTGCAGGCGAATGCGCAGGAAGCGACTTTGCGCGCGGTGCGCGAACGGGCGCAGCATGCGCAGCGCGAATTGCAGGAAGCGCGTTTCTTCGCCCAGACCTGCGCCGACAAACTCGCCGACCTGGTGCAAAACATCGAGCAGCAGACTGCAACCCTGCAACAACAGTCCGACGCGCTGGCACACAGCCAGCAGGAGCTGGGCGGCATGAGCGAGGACGGCGTGCAGGAACAATTGCAGGGCGTGTTGCAGCAGCGACAAACGCAGGAACAGTTGCTGGCCGAGGCGCGCAACACGCTGGAGGCGGCGACGGCCGGTCTGAACCAACTGGAACAAACCCGTTTGTCGTGCGAGCAGCGGCTAAACCCGCTGCGCGACAAGGCGGGCGAGCTGACGTTGAAAGAGCAGGAAGCACGCCTGCAATTCGAGCAATGGTCGGAGCAGTTACAGGGAATCGACGAGTCGCTGCTGTTGCCGCTGATTGAAGGGGCCAAGGCGGGCGGTTTGCAAAATGAGTTGACCCATATCGGCAATGAGATAACAGCCTTGGGTGCGGTGAATCTGGCGGCGCTGGAAGAATTGCAGTCAGCGCAGGAGCGCAAGACCTATCTGGATGCCCAGGCGAAAGACCTGAACGAGGCGATCGGCACGCTGGAAGAAGCGATCCGCCGCATCGACAAGGAATC
>CAZSIO010000020.1:0-11459 GCA_964606865.1 uncultured Sideroxydans sp. | reverse complement strand
CGCTCGCGCGGTCGAGGATGTCGCGCACGATGCGCACCGGCAAGCCTTCGGTGGTGAGCAGGTGCTGAAGCTCGCCATTTTTATTGAGTTGTGGGTTGTTCATACGATCAATCCCGCTGAAGGTTCGTCTAAATACGCTTGCAGTATCTGCTGCGCGGCATACTGGTCGAGCAAGGGTTTTTGCTTTCTGCCGTGGACACCCTGTGCGGTCAATTGGGTGCTGGCGGCGGCGGAAGTATAGCGCTCATCGACCAGAATCGTCGGCAAATTGAAGCGCCCTTTCAGTTGGTTGGCGAAGCGGCGGCAGCGCGCGGTCATCTCGTGCGGGGTGCCGTCGTCATTGCAGGGCAGGCCGACGACCAGCGCGGCGGGTTGCCATTCTGCGAGTAGTGTTGCGATGGCCGCAAAGCGCACTGCATTTTTTTCGTCGGCGATGGTGGCGAGTGGACGGGCACTGGCGGAGAGCGTATTGCCGATGGCGATGCCGATGCGTTGAGTGCCAAAATCGAAAGCGAGCAGGGTGCCGGAAACCGTCATGACTCGAAGCAGATGAAGAAATCGTCGCGAGCAAGCCCGAGTGCAAGGAGCCGCGCAGTGAAAGACGAGACATACCTCACAGGTAGGCGAGGATTGAACGAGCACGCGTCGCGGCAATCGGGCTGCGCAGTAGATTTATTCATGCGCTTTCAGGCATGTCCCGCTTCCTCGGACAGCGTGGCGTAATCGACGCCGAGCAGGGCCATCGCCGCCGGCAGGCGCTGTTCAGCCGACAAATCGAACAGGATATGTTCATTGGCGGGCACGCTGAGCCAGGCGTTCTCGGCCAGTTCCTGTTCCAGTTGCCCCTTGGACCAGCCGGCATAACCGAGCGAAACCAGCAGGTGGTGCGGCCCTTTGCCTTCGCCCACGGCTTGCAGGATATCTTTCGAGGTGGTGAGGTTGACCCGGTCGTTGACCTGCATCGTCGATTGCCACTTGCCGCCGGCATCGTGCAGCACAAAACCGCGATCAGTCTGCACCGGGCCACCAAAATGCACCGGCATGTCATCCAGCTCGGCCTGATTGAGCGGCATATTGATCTGGGCGAACAACTCGCTCAGGGTCAGGCTGATCGGGCGGTTCACCACAATGCCCATCGCGCCTTCGTCGTTGTGTTCGCACACGTAAGTGAGCGACTTGGCAAAAAACGGGTCGGTCATCGCCGGCATGGCGATCAGAAAGTGGTTGGTGAGGTTGATGTCGGACATGGCGGCATTGTAGCTTTTGGTGCCAGCCTGCACAATTCGCCCCATGCCCGAAAATATCCCCGTTTCCGTCTGCTGGTTCCGCCGTGACTTGCGCTTGCATGACCATGCCGCGCTGTATCACGCACTCAAGACCGGCCGCCCGGTGCATTGTGTCTTTGTGTTTGATACCGACATCCTCGATGCGCTGGCGGACAAGGCCGACCGGCGGGTGGAATTCATCTGGCACAGCGTGCGGGAAGTGAAGCAGGCGCTGGAGCAACTGGGCAGCACTTTGCATGTCCTGCATGGCAGCGCGCGGCAACTGATTCCGCAACTGGCGGCGCAACTTGGCGCGCAGGCGGTGTATTGCAACCGCGATGACGAACCGCAGGCGATCGCGCGCGATGCGGAGGTGGCCGGGCAGCTTGCGGCACACAACATCGATTTTTACAGTTGCAAGGATCAGGTGATCTTCGAGCGGGATGAAGTGCTGACCGGCAGCGGCAAGCCATATGCCGTCTTCACCCCATACAAGAATGCCTGGCTGAAAAAACTGGATGACTTTTATCTGCGCGCCTATCCGACCGAGCGTTACTTTGACCATTTGGCATCAAGCCCGCCCGGCGCGCTGCCGGATTTGGCGGAACTGGGTTTCCAGCCGACCAACTTGCATGAGCTGGCCATGCCGTGCGGCATGAGCGGCGCGGCAACGCTGTTCGCGGATTTTGTCGCGCGCATCGACCGTTACCAGCAGGCGCGGGACTTCCCGGCGCTGAAAGGCGTCTCCTACCTGTCGCCGCATTTGCGCTGCGGCACAATCCCGATCCGCGCGCTGGCGCGCCATGCACACTACACGGGGGGCATTGGCGCGCAGACCTGGCTGTCCGAGCTGATCTGGCGCGATTTCTACCAGATGTTGCTGTATCACCATCCGCACGTCGTGAACCATGCCTACAAGCCGCAATTCGACGCGCTGGCATGGGGGAATAATCCGGATTGGTTCGCCGCATGGTGCGCCGGACGCACCGGTTATCCGCTGGTGGATGCCGGCATGCGCCAGTTGAATCAGACCGGTTTCATGCACAACCGCTTGCGCATGGTGACGGCTTCGTTTCTGGTGAAGGATTTGCAGATCGACTGGCGCTGGGGCGAGCGTTACTTCGCGCAAAAACTGCTCGATTTCGATCTCGCGTCGAACAACGGCGGCTGGCAGTGGGCGGCCTCGACCGGCTGCGATGCGCAACCGTGGTTCCGCATCTTCAACCCAGTCACGCAATCGGAGAAATTCGATCCGCAGGGCAAGTTCATCCGCCGTTATGTGCCGGAGCTGGATCACTGCTCCGACAAGTTCATTCACGCGCCGTGGTTACTGCCGCGCAGCGAGCAACTACGCTGCGGGATCGTGATCGGACGCGAGTATCCCGCACCCATCGTCGATCATGCGCTGGCGCGGGAAAAAACGTTGGCGATGTTCAAGCAGGCGAGCGGCTGACGAAACGCGCGATGTGCCCCAGCAATTCTTCTTCCTGGTAAGGCTTGCCGAGGTATTCGTTGACGCCCAGTTCCAGCGCGTAATTGCGGTGCTTGTCGGCCGTGCGCGAGGTGATCATGATGATCGGCAGCGATTGGGTCTTGCTGTCCTGGCGCAGCCGTTTGGCCACTTCGAAGCCGTCCATGCGCGGCATCTCGATGTCGAGCAACATCACGTCTGGCGTGATCTCCATCAGCTGTTCCAGCGCGTCCACGCCATCCTTGGCGGTGACCACCTGGTAACCGGAACGCTCCAGCAGGCGGGTAGTGATTTTGCGCACGGTGAGTGAATCGTCCACCACCATCACCAGCGATTTGCGGTGCACGATCTCGCTGATCGCCGCCGGTTTGGCGATCTTGCGGAGGACGGCGATGCGCTGGGTAAAGGCGACCGGATTGATGATGAGGATCACCTCGCCGCTGGTGGATACCGTGGCCCCGGCGATGCCGGGCAGGCGCGCCAATTGCGGCCCGATGTTCTTGACCACGACTTCCTGGTTGCCCAGCAGGCCATCGACATGCAGCGCGATGCGCTGTTCGCCGCTGCGCAGCAACAGCACCGGATTGTGCGGCTGGCTAACCACTTCTGCCTGTTCGTCACCCAGCACGCGCGGCAGGTAGAACAGCGGATAGTTTTTGCCCTGCCATGCGACATGATGCTGCGCATAGAGTGCATCCAGTTCGGCCGGTTTGACTTGCTGCACGTGTTCCACCATGGAAGACGGCAATGCATAGACCGATTGCGCGGCGCGCACCATCAGGGTTCGCGTCACTGCCAGGGTGAGCGGCAAGTGGATGGTGAAACGCACGCCTTGGTCCGGTTGCGAGGCCACATCGATACGTCCGCCCAGTGCCGACACTTCACTGCGCACCACATCGAGGCCGACCCCGCGCCCGGCGATCTCGCTGACTGCGCCGGCGGTTGAAAGACCGGCAGTGAAGATCAACTGAATCAGCTGATCTTCACTGATTTCTTCGCCGGCGGCGATGAGGTTCTGTTCCAGCGCTTTTTGGCGGATGCGCCCGATATCCAGACCGGCGCCATCATCAGCCAGTTCGAACACGACTTCATTGCTTTCCTGGCGCAGGGACAGGCTGATTTCACCGATTGGCGCCTTGCCGCTGCGGCTGCGCTGCTCCGGCATTTCCAGGCCGTGGGCGACGGCGTTGCGCAACAGGTGTTCGAACGGTGCCGTCATTTTTTCCAGCACACTGCGGTCCAACTCGATTTCGGCGCCGCTCAATTCCAGATTGGCGCGTTTGCCCAGCTCCTTGCCGGTCTGGCGCACGATGCGATACAGGCGCTCGCCGATGCTGGAGAACGGCACCATGCGGATGCTCATCAAGCCTTGCTGCAGATCGCGATTCAGGCGCGTTTGCGCATTCAGCGCGGCGCTCGCCTCGTCCAGGTTTTGCAACAGGTTCTGCTGCACGGTTTGCACGTCGTGCACGCTTTCGTTCATGAAACGCGTCAATTCCTGCAGGCGGGTGAAGCGGTCGAATTCCAGCGGATCGAACTGGCTTTCGCTGTCGCTGCTGGCGGCGACCCGCGCCTGCATCTGGCTTTCCGCCTGGATCTCGACCTCGCGCAATTCCTGGCGCAAACGGCTCACGCTGTCGGTCAGTTCGAGCACGCCGTTTCTGAACTCGCGCAACTCGGCCTCAACGCGCGCGCGCGTTACGCTGACTTCGCCGGCAGCGTTGACCAGATGGTCGACCGTGTCCGAGCGCACCCGCAACAGGGCGGCCTGCATCGCGCGCTCCGCCCCGATTTCCAGCACGGGGACGGCGACCGGCGCGGTGGCCGTTTCCGCCGCCTGCGCTGTCGCCGCTGCGCCTTCGCCTTCGTCTGCCGCGGGCTGCGTCAGCTGATCGATGGCTTGCGCGACGCGGTCGAGATAATTGTCCAGCTCATTCCACAATGTTTCATCCAGTTCACCCTGGGTGATCGCCTGGTTGACCCGATCCTCGACGCGGTGGGTGAGTTCGCCCAGGCGCATCGCGCCCGCCATGCGCGCACTGCCTTTGAGCGTATGCAAACTGCGTTGCAGGGTGCGGCCCAGTTGCGCATCGTCCGGCGCATCGCGCCATGCGCGCAGGGTGCTGCCGATCTGCGGATACAGTTCGTGCGCCTCCTCCAGGAAGATCGGCAGCAGTTGCTCGTCCACTTCGTCATGCACATGGCGCGGCTGTTGCGGTGCTGCCGGTGCAGCGGGTGCAGCGGGTGCACTGGCCGGTTCCGCCGGGATGGCAGCGGTTTCTGCGACAACCGCTGCCGCTTCTTCTTGTTCCACCGGCACGATCGGGCCGGCCAGGGATTTGTCCTCCGCCAGGCGCGCGATGAGCTCCGGCTGCGCGGCCGGCTCTTCCAGATTGCGCACCCCGGTGCAGAGCCTGTGCAGGGTGGAAATCACATCATCCAGCAACACCAATTGCGGTGTGCCGACCGCGCCGTGCTTGTCGATGCGCGGTTCCAGCCACTGCTCGAGGGCGAAAGCCAGTTCGGCAACAGGCAGGAAACCCATGGTGCGGTTGACCCCTGCCAGAGTGTGCGCCGCGCGCATGAAGGAGTGTGTAACGATGGGGTCGGTTGCGTCTTGCAGCGCATCGAGACTGGCGCGCAGGGCGCTGGCATGCTCGACAGCTTCCTCCGAGGCAATGCGGAATAGCGTCGGCGACAAACTGATCGCGCCGATGACGATAGGCGGCTCTTCTGTGGCCTGGGGTTGCGCAGCGGGCTCGGTTGTTTCGGGCATGGCCGGCTCGACCGCTGCGGGTTCCTCCTTGTGCGGATGGACCGGCTGCGGCAGCGGTTTGTCGTGCTCGATGCAGTCGGCAACGGTTAACAGATGCGATGTGTCGATGCGCGCGGTGGTGCTGCCACTCTTCAGCATCTCCACCCAGTGCTGGAACAGCACCTCGGCATCACCCACCAACTCCAGCAACTCCGGCGTCGCGGGCTGATTCGTCGCCAGCCATTTGTTCATTGCGCGTTCGACTGCCCACGCCACTTCGCCCAGTTCGGTCAGACCCACCATGCGCCCGCTGCCCTTCAGCGTGTGGAAGGCGCGGCGCATGGTGACCCAGGGTTCGCGGCTATCCAGATGCAGGCGCGAGATCTCCAGATTGGCGCGCAATGTCTCCATGACTTCCTGCGCTTCCTCCAGAAAGACCTCCAGCAGTTCCGCATCCTCGTCGCCGGAGCGCACCGAGACCACCGAAGCCGGAGCTTCCTCTTCTGCAGCCACAGCCCCGTCAGCGGGTGCGCTGGAGGCTTGGCTCAAGGCATACAAGGCGGAGCTCAAGGCAATCGGGTCCGGCTTGTGTCCCAGCTTCATGCCCTCCACATAATCGTCGGCAGCCAGGATGGCAGCAGCCACCGCGCGCATTTCGTCCCGTGAGGGCGTGTCGCCTTGCTGATAGCGTTCGATGACCTGGCGCAGCGTCACCAGCAATTGTTCGGCCGCATCCAGCGACAGGATATGCAGCCCGCCCTGCACCTGGCTCAACATGCGTCCGACTTGCAGCAATTCGGCGCGCTTGGCGGCATTGCCAAAGAAGGCGTTCAGCGTTTGCTCGATCTGCTGCAGATTGTTCTGCATCTCGGTCGCCAGCGGCGCCAGGATGTCGCGCTGCTCCATCTCGCAATACAGCGCAACCAGACTGGACAACTTGCCGCTGTCCTCCGGGTGCTGCAGCAGCGCCTGCGGCAGGCGCGCCGCGACGATGCGCGCCTGTTCGTGGAAGCCGCTGCCCAGGTGTTGATAATGTTCGATGCCGCTGCCCAGCAGCAGGAGTGCCATCGCCATATCCATCGCAATCGCCTGGGCATGCTCCGGTTTCTCGATGTTGGCGGCGACGGCGTATATCTGCTTGCTCAGAAATTGCAGGGTATTGCGATCCAGCTGATCCGCCAGCTGGTGCAATTGTTCAGTCTGCTGCGCAAAGCGCGAGCAGGCGACGGCATCATTCAGCACGCACTGTTCCCAGGTTTCATCCACCGCGGCAAGTTGCGCGCGCAGGTTACCCAGCAGCGCGGCGGTTTGCCCCGGCGGCAACGGAGGCGCCTCCGGCAGGTAGGTCTCGAGATCGAATCGTTGTTTGATCTGCTCGACCGTCTCGTTGACGGTGTGGCTGTGCGCGATCAGATACAGCATTTCGCTCAGCGCGGCCTCTTCGTCAAACTCGCCGCCATCCAGCAGGGTGCGCATGCGCTGATCGATGCGGCTGAAGGATTTTTTGATGTTCAGATCCGGCGGCACACCGTCAAGGGAAACGCAATCCAGCAGCCCTTGCGCCACCCACCAGAAGCGGCGCTGTGGCGGCGCCACGCAGCGGGCGGTGATTTTCAGGGCGCCAAGCATGGTGCGCAGTGCCTCGGCAGCGTTCTCACGGCGCAGCCACTTGAGCAAGCCCTGTTGAAAATGCATGCGGGCCTGCTTGATATGGGAGGTGGCGTTGGCGGGCGCTTGCGCCTGCTGCAGCGCGGGCGGCAGCGCCACCTCGAGTTCGGGGAAAAAGAGATCGACCTCGAAGGCGGTGTCCAGTCCGCGCACCTGTTGCAATTCCTGATACTCCGGAAATAAGCGCAGGGTGGCATTCGGCGCGCCGGCCGCCAAGGCATCCAAATAATGGGTGAGGCCGAGCAGGGCGTGCTGGATCGCGTCCTGGTGCACCACGGTGGCGAGCCGCGAATCGGCGGCGAGTTCATCCAGCAGGGTTTCCAGTTCAGCGCAAACCGCCACCAATCCGCGCAGGTTGAGCATCTGCAACACGCCCTTGGCGCGATGCAATTCGCTGCGGGCGCTTGCCAGCGCGGCCAGCGAGGTGGCGGGTGCCGCGAAAAAGGTCTGGCCGTCGCGGATGATGGCGGCCAGCGAGCTGTCGAGCTCGCCTTTGACCGAAGGCAACAACTGCGGATTGAACGAAGTGGACACGCGCGATCCGGCTTAAAGTTTGAAGCCCGAGACCGAGCCGCTCAATTCCTGTGCCAGCCCTTCCAATTGCGTGACTGAAGCGCTGGTAAGCTGGGTACCTTTGGAGGTCTGCTCGGTGATTTTCAGAATATCGGCCATCACGGTTGCCACTTCCTGCGCCATGTCGGTCTGCACCTGGGTGGAGACCGAGATGCTGTTCACCAGATCGTTCAGTTCGCGCGTCGCTTGTTCGATCTGCTGCAACGACTGGCCTGCATCATCGGCTAGTTGCGCGCCCTGCACCACGCCCTGGGTGCTTTTCTCCATGGCGGTCACCGCATCCTGGGTGTCGCCCTGAATGGTTTTGACCAGCAGGCCAATCTGCTTGGTCGCCTCGCCCGAACGTTCAGCCAGGCGTTGCACTTCTTCCGCCACCACCGCGAAGCCGCGTCCCGCTTCACCGGCCGATGCCGCCTGGATCGCCGCGTTCAGCGCCAGCACGTTGGTCTGTTCGGTAATGTCGGAGATCAGGTCCACGATCTCGCCGATCTCCTGCGAACTCTCGCCCAGCCGCTTGATGCGTTTTGATGTTTCCTGGATCTGTTCGCGGATACTGTTCATGCCGACCACCGCGTTGCGCACCGCCTGCGCACCCTGCGCGGTCACTTCCTGGGTGTGGCGCGCCACCTCGGCGGATTGCGCCGCACTGCTGTCGACCTCCTGGATCGACTTGGTCATCAGTTCGACCGCGCTGCCCGCATCGCGGATCTCGGAAGCCTGTTTCTGGGTTGCCGCCAGCAGTCCCTTGGTGACCGTGCCGGCATCGCCGGTCGCCTTGTTCACCTGCTCGGTGGCGGAGATCACGCGCGACACCAGTTTGCGCAGCTCGTCGGTGGTGTAGTTGATCGAATCGGCAATGGCGCCGGTGATGTCTTCCGACACCGTGGCTTTGGCGCTCAGGTCGCCGTCGGCCAGATCGGACAACTCGTTCATCAGGCGCAGAATGGCCTGCTGGTTTTGCTTGTTGATGCGGTCGGATTCGTGCTCGCGCCGTTGCGATTCGTCCAGGTAGATCTTGGACAACAGCAGCAAGAGCAAGAGCAGCATGCCGCCGGAAAAAGCCATCGCGAAACCGGTGATCCGGCCCGATCCTGTTTCTTCGTAGGCATTCAGCAGACTCTGGGTCAGAGACTGCATGCGCACATCCTTTTGCAGGAATTGCTGCGCCGCCCCGCGCGAGGCCAGCAGCAGGTCTTTATTGGCCACGATGAAACCCACCACGTTCTGGTAGCTTTCGAAGTCTTCGGCCAGCGCGGCGACCACAGGGTCGGAGGCCGGCAGTTCGTTCAATACCGCTTGAGCGGCAGCCAGTTTGGCGGGCAAAGTATCAAGCACCTTGATGTTGGCGGAGGTCTGGACCGTCTGCACCGTGCCCACGACCTGCTCCAGCAGCAACTGCAGGCGCAGCGCCTTCTGGGTATAGGCGGGCGCGATGCGGCCGACCATATTGTTGGCGCTGGACAGCAGATCGTCACGCAGGAAAGCGCCGCGTTCCAGGGTCACCAGCAAGGGGCGGCCCGCTTCCACCTGATCCAACAGCTTGCCGATCTGTTCGCTCTCCAGCAAAAGTGACGCCAATGGCTCGCGTGCCGCCCCCGTCGTGGCAGGTCGATCGGCATCACCCTTGTCGAGCAGGGTCAAAGTTGACGTGAATTGTGTGCGTGCATCATTCAGCGCGTCGAAGGCATCGCTGTCGCCGGAAATACTGGCGACCTCGGCATTCTTCTCCAGTCGTTGCAGGTAGAGCTGCAGTTTGGACGCCTGCGCGGCATGGTGCGAACTCACGCTGGCGGCTTGCCTGTCCAGAAAGGAGAACGCGGCGGCCATGACCAGAAACACCAGCAACAGAAAGCCCAGAATGCGCAATTGGCGATCGAATGATTGCGCACTGAACCACGGAATGTTGAGAGAGCGGGCGCCCTTTGCGGGTGCTTTTCTGGACTTGCCGACAGGGGCTGGAGCGCGGGTGAAAGGTAGTTTTAAGGCCATTATTTCTCCTTGTGCGGCGGGGTTTATTCCCCGATCTGCAAAAATTCAGGTTGTTGTAAAAGTTGCTGAATGTCTAGCCGGTGCCAGGTCTGCCCGCTGCCATCCTTGTAGCGCACGATGCCGCCTTCTTCGGTGCGCTGCCATCCCTCGGTGTTGCGCAATCCCAGCACGCGCGAGACCAGTACGCCCGCGTTGAAAGCAAAGCGCTGCCCCAGCAGCAGCACGCGGTTGGCCGCTTCGCGCACCGTTGGCGGCTGGTCGGGATAGGCATTCAGATCGATGATGCTGTAAAGATTGCCGCGCACATTGGCGACGCCGCAGTACCAGGGTTTGGTCAACGGAACCGGTGTCATGATCGGTAGCGGCAAAACTTCACTGATGTCCGTCATGTCCACCAGACAAAGGTGCTGCCCCACCTGCACGCCCAGTGTGGAGATCTTGGCGCTGCCGACCCCCTGCATTTGCAGGCGATCCAGCACTTGTTGCTGGAATTCGCGCAGATTGAAGCGTTTGGACATTTTATTGGGCGGTTAGCCGAGCGCGGCAATCTTGCCCAGCAGTTCCTGGGCGTTGATCGGTTTGGTGACGTAGTCTTTTGCGCCCTGGCGCAGCCCCCATATCTTGTCGGTTTCCTGACCCTTGGTCGTGCAGATGATGACTGGAATATGCTGGGTGGCGTCATCCTTGGTGATGGCCCGCGTCGCCTGAAATCCGTTCAGGCCGGGCATCACCACATCCATCAGGACCAGATCGGGCAGGGCGCTTTTGGCCGTAGCGACCCCTTGCTCGCCACTCTCGGCAAAAATGACTTCGAATCCCTGTTTGGCCAGCAGTTCGCCCAGCACATGGCGCTCGGTCGCCGAATCGTCCACCACCAGCACTTTCTTAATTGCCATATCCTGTTTCCTCGTATCGTTGTGTATGCGCGATCACTGCTTCGATCAGGCTTTTCTTGTTGAATGGTTTGGTCAGATACTGGTCGGAGCCGACCAGCTTGCCGCGTGCGCGGTCGAACAGCGTGTCCTTGCTGGTCAGCATCACCACCGGCACCCCCTTGAAGTCACGATGGTTCTTGATCAGCGCACAGGTCTGGTAGCCATCCAGGCGCGGCATCATCACATCGACGAAAATGACGTCCGGCTTGTAATCCACCACCTTGGACAAACCATCGAAACCATCTTCCGCCAGGATCACCTTGGCGCCGGCTTGCGACAGAAAGATCTCTCCGCTGCGACGAATGGTATTGCTGTCGTCGATCAGCAATACGCGGATTCCTGCCAGGCTGTCGTTCACGCTCTCCTCCCCCTAAACCATATAGTTATGCATCCGCACAACCTACCGCTACGGAATTCATGGTGATGCTACCGCATTTTGACCGGATTGCTCAACGTTTCCAGAAAGCCGGGGTAAACAGGATCAGTACGGTAAAGATTTCCAGGCGTCCGACCAGCATGCCGAAACTGCAGATCCAGGTCTGGAAATCGGTCAGTCCTGCATAGTTGGCGGCCGGGCCGACCATGCCCAGCCCCGGGCCGAAGTTGTTGACGCAGGCCAGGGTGGCGGTGAAAGCGCTGATGAAATCCAGCCCGCTGATGAGCAGCACGAAGGTCAGCCCGGCGATCACCATGAAGTACAGAAAGATGAAACCCAGCACCGCGAACACGATGTTGTTCTGCACCACGTGGCCGCCGATCTTCATCGGATTGATGGCATTCGGGTGCAGCAACTTGAGGAATTC
>CAZSIO010000019.1:0-11560 GCA_964606865.1 uncultured Sideroxydans sp. | reverse complement strand
AATCTAAGGGTGGAGAATACTTTTTGTAATCATTTCAATTTATTGAGACTTCGGCAGAAACAATCGGCGGAAGTTTTCAGTGGTGACCGAACCGACTTCACTGATGTCCAGGTGGCGTATCTTGGCAATCTCTTCAGCAACGTATTTCACATAGGCGGGTTGATTGGTCTTGCCGCGAAACGGAACCGGTGCAAGATACGGCGAATCGGTTTCGATCATTATCCGATCCAGTGGCACGCGCTCGGCCACTTCCCTTAAAGCAACGGCATTCTTGAAAGTCAGGATGCCGGAAAAAGATATATAGAAACCAAAATCGATAGCGGCCAAGGCAACCTCAAGGCTCTCGGTGAAGCAATGCATCACCCCGCCAACCTTTTCCGCATGCTCTTCCTGCATGATGCGCAGCGTATCGGCAGCCGCCGAACGGGTATGAATGATGAGGGGTTTGTTGCATTCGATGGCGGTCTGGATATGGGTGCGGAAACGCTTGCGTTGCCAGTCAAGATTCCCGGTCAGACGAAAATAATCCAAGCCAGTTTCACCAATCGCAACGACTTTGGGGTGCTGCGCCAAGCGAACCAGTTCAGCTTGAGTAGGCTCTGTTTCCATTTCGTAATCGGGATGAACCCCGACCGAGGCGTATAGATTGACATATTTATTTGCCAATTCAATAACCTGCAATGAACTGGGCAAATCAACAGCGACACACAGTGCGTGCGAGACCTCGTTCGCCTGCATGTTGGCAAGAACGTCGTCCAGCATTTCCGTCAAGCCGGGAAAATTAAGATGGCAGTGAGAATCAACGAACATTGCAGTTCAATGGCTGAACAGCTGCCGATATAACAGCAACAGAGCTTCAAGAAATAGTTTCTGATTCAAGGGGTGGTTGGCTGCCCGTCGCGCCAGCAGAAGCTCTTTTTGAAATCGCATCAGGTCAGTCGCCGATACCAGATTGGCCAGTTTGAGAATCGCGGATGAATGGTCTGGAAAGTAGCGCACGGTTCCGGCCAGTTTGGCACTGGTCAGATCATGGCACCATTGCTGCAAGCAGTGAATGATATGAACGGGCTGGCTGCGTTGCAGCGCCTCAACTAGGGGGAAAGGGTCGAAATCGGTCGGCTGATGGATGGCATTGAGCAGGCTCATTCGTTCTGCTGCACCCTCGCCAGATTCTGCCCATGACCTTGCTTGCAACGGGGCGAAGCCGGATTGAGCCAAGGCTTGTTCAGGGTGGGGCACACCCTGCCCGGCTAACCATGCAATCCCTGCTTCACGCGTGGGTGTTGGAAGGACAAATCCCTGACAACGACTGAGAATGGTCGGTAGAAGCTGTTGTGGCTTGTGAGTGACCAAAAGAAAAATGAGATTGGCGGTGGGCTCTTCCAGGGTTTTGAGCAGCGCGTTGGCTGCGTTACTGTTCATCGCTTCTGCCGGATGAATCAACACGATGCGGTAGCCGCCGCAATGGGAGGACAGATTGGAGAAATTGGCCAGTTCACGAATCTGATCAACCGAAATCTCTCTGGAGGGCTTTTTCCCTCCTGCTTTTGCCTCCGCTTCATCCTCAGTATTCAGGGCATCAGGCTGAATGAGTCGGAAATCGGGGTGGCTTTCTTGTGCGAACCAATGGCAGGAATTGCAAATCCCACAGGGCGTGCCGTCTCCGGCCGGGTGCTCGCATAGCAAGGAACGGGCAAAGTTGAGCGCAAGATCCAGCTTGCCTATTCCTTGCGCACCCCTTAACAACAAGGCGTGCGGCAATCGCTTGCGCAATCCCTGCATGGCTTGCCATGATGCAATTTGCCATGGATATATATATGACATATCAGAGTGTTGAAATTACTTCAGAAAGTTTTTGTTTAACTTCAGAAATGCTTTTTTCTGCCTCTATCACAATAAAACGCTGGGGCTTTTTTGCAGCCCGGGCGAGATAAGCCTGGCGCACGCGTTCGAAAAACTCACCCTGCTCCAGTTCGAAGCGATCCAGGCTGGCATTACTCGCCAAACGCTGGCGCGCCACCTCGATGGGTATATCGAACAGCAGGGTCAGGTCGGGTTGCAAGTCGTCCTGTACCCAACGCTCCAGTTGCTCGAGTTTGGCAATCGACACTCCCCTTCCGCCCCCTTGATAAGCAAAACTGGCGTCGCTGAAACGATCTGACACCACCCAGGTGCCCTGTTCCATGGCCGGACGAATCACCTGCTCCAGATGTTCACGTCTCGCGGCGAACATCAGCATCGCCTCGGTCTCGGCATGCATCGGTTCATGCAGCAATATTTCGCGCAATTTTTCTCCCAGCGGGGTGCCGCCCGGTTCGCGCGTCAACACAAGGTCGATGCCGCGCTGGCGCAAAGCGTCGGTGAACCAAGCCAGATGGGTGCTCTTCCCTGCCCCGTCCACGCCTTCGAAGGTGATGAATTTTGCTTTGTTCATTTGATCTGGTATCGATTGACTGCCTTATTGTGTTCAGACAGGGAGTTTGAAAATTTGGAGCTGCCGTCTCCCTTGGCCACGAAGTACAGCGCCTTGCTCGGCGCAGGATGCGTCACCGCTTGCAATGAGGCCAGTCCAGGCAGGGAAATCGGCGTTGGTGGTAGCCCGCTTCGGGTATAGGTATTGTACGGGGTATCGGCAATCAGGTCGCGCCGGCGCAAATTGCCGTCAAAGCGCTCCCCCAAGCCGTAGATTACAGTCGGATCGGTCTGTAAACGCATCCCCAACCTTAAGCGATTAATGAAAACTGCGGCAATCATGGCGCGGTCTTCCTCGCGCCCGGTTTCTTTTTCAACAATAGAAGCCAGAATCAGGGCTTGATAGGGTGAGGCGAGAGGGAGATCGGCAGCACGCTGTTCCCATGCGCCGGCCAAATGTTGCTGCATGAGCTGATAGGCACGTTGCAACACCCGCAAATCGCTGCTTCCACTGGAAAAATTATAGGTATCTGGAAAAAACAGGCCATCCGCGACCGTTTCAGTCGCACCGATGCGCTGCAACAGTTCCAGCTCGGAGAGGTTCGCGCTGTCATGTCTTAAATTTGGATGCGCGTTCAACAGCATACGAAATTCCTTGAACGTCGAACCCTCGATAACAGTTAGCTGGCTTTGCTCGGAACGGCCGGAGCTGACCATATCCAGCAATTCCAAGCGTGAAAGAGGCCTGTCCAACTGGTAGTTGCCAAACTTGATTTGCCGAGTCTTGCCGAGCAATCTGGCAAGCAATACAAATGAAGTATCGTCTGCGAGCGCCCCTGCCTGTTTCATCTGAATGGCAGCACTCTTCAGACTACTTCCCGGCTTGAGCGAAAACTCAAGCGGTGTCTGCACCAGCGGCATGGGAAAATAGGCGAAATCAAGAGCCAGGCCGAGCATGATGCCCAGAAAAACCGCGAGGCCGGCGGCCAATTGCAATTTAAGCTTCGTCTTCATTCAGCCATTCCCGCATCTTGTCTGCAACCGGATGTTCGCTGCGAAGGTATCCCGCAAATTCCCGCACCGACCACAATCCGAACACGCTGTTCACCAGAAATATCTCGTCAGCCGCGAGCAGGTCATCCATCCGCAGGTGATCGATCCGACATGGGATGGCGTGCCGATGGGCGAACATCAGCACCCGTTTTCGTTGCACCCCAGCCACGCCGCAACGGCTTAAATCGGGAGTGGCAAGGGCGTTATTCCGCACGATGAAGAGGTTGGAGCGGGTGCCGCCGATCACTGCCCCAGCCTCATCTTCCAGCAATCCTTCGGGAAAGCCAGCCTCCGTGCACTCGGAAGCAGCCAGGACGTTTTCCAGACGGTTGAGGTGTTTGATGCCCGCCAAAATGGGTTGATGTCCCAGTTTGATCCGGCAAATATGCACGGCAATCCCGGACGTTGCGTATTCCGGTGGATATTGGGGGAGCGGCTGGCAATCGAGGATACGCGTGAGTTGACTGGTTGCTGGTATGGCATAGCCGCGTTGAGCGCAACCGCGTGTGACGATGATCTTGACTACCGCATCCTGCCGTAGCCCGGCAAGCTGAATGATCTCAGCCAACAGGGTTTCTTCATCAGGACAGGGCAACGCCAGTGCGTGGCAGTCGTGCCGCAATTTTTCGATATGGTGCTGCCAGTGCAGGGGCTTGGCATTGCGAATACGCAGAGTGCGGAAGACACCATCCCCATAAGACAGCCCCCGATCTTCGGCTTGTATGCAGGCGTTCGGCAGTCCGTTGACCAGCATTACGTCGCGGACTATATCTTGCGAAACACCAATGTGCCGTTTGTGCCGCCAAAACCAAAGTTGTTGTTCATCGCCACATCAATTTTCATCTTGCGTGCGGTATTTGCACAGTAATCCAGATCGCACTCCGGATCCTGATTGAAGATATTAATGGTGGGTGGCGAGATTTGATGATGCAGGGCAAGCACGCAGAACAGCGATTCGACACCACCGGCCCCGCCTAGCAGGTGACCGATCATCGACTTGGTCGAGTTCACGACCAATTTTTTTGCATGGTCGCCAAAGGCAGCCTTGATAGCCTCATTTTCGTTCTTGTCCCCCAGCGGCGTCGAGGTGCCGTGAGCATTGATGTACTGGACTTCGGCCGGGGTGACACCGGCGTCGCGCAATGCATTGAGCATGCTGCGCTTGGGGCCGTCCATGTTGGGTGCCGTGATATGGTAGGCATCCGCGCTCAGGCCGTAACCGGCCAGTTCGGCATAAATCTTCGCACCACGTGCCTTGGCGTGCTCGTATTCTTCCAGCACCAACACGCCCGCCCCTTCGCCCAGCACGAAGCCATCACGGTCTTTATCCCAGGGACGGCTGGCCGTGGCGGGATCATCATTGCGTGTGGATAGGGCGCGCGATGCGGCAAAGCCGCCAATGGCCAAAGGTGATACGGCAGATTCTGCTCCGCCCGCCACCATCGCGTCAGCATCACCGTACTGAATCATGCGCATGGCTTCGCCGATGCTGTGCGTACCGGTTGAACAGGCCGAAACAACGGCGAAATTGGGGCCTTTCAGGCCGTAGATGATGGAAAGGTTACCGGAAATCATGTTGATGATAGTGCCGGCAATGAAGAACGGGGATATCTTGCGCGGACCGCCGGCCAGATAATCGTTCTGGGTTTCTTCGATGGAAGGCAGACCACCGATGCCGGATCCGATGCAGACCCCGATGCGTTCGGCGTTCTTCTCGTTGACTTCCAGTCCTGAATCCTTGAATGCCTCGATCCCGGCTGCCAACCCCAGATGCACGAAGCGATCCATACGCCTTGCATCCTTGGCTGGAATATATTGAGTGACATCGAAATCCTTGACTTCACCCGCGACTTGGCAGGAAAAGGCTGTCGCATCAAACCGGGTGATACGCCCGATGCCGGATTTACCGGCGACAATGTTCTGCCACGTTGCCGCTACCCCGACACCGACTGGTGTGACGGCACCAAGGCCGGTCACGACGACTCTGCGTTTAGTCAAGCTGAACTCCGATACTCAAAGGAAACAGTGAATTACTTGGAATGGGCGTTCACATAATCCAGGGCGAGCTGGACCGTGGTGATTTTTTCCGCTTCTTCATCGGGGATCTCAACGCCAAACTCTTCTTCCAGCGCCATCACCAGCTCAACCGTGTCCAGGGAATCGGCACCCAGGTCATTCACGAACGAGGATTCGTTCTTGACTTCAGACTCGTTTACGCCCAATTGTTCAGCGACGATTTTCTTGACACGTTGTTCATTGTTGGACATTGCATTACTCCCTAAAAGTTAAAGTACAAAAAGCGTGTGCATTCTACCAAACTCGCACCGAATTCCAAACTACCCTATTCCATGTACATCCCGCCATTCACGTGCAAGGTCACGCCCGTAATATAGGCTGCGCCGGGACCTGCCAGAAAAGCCACTGCTGCTGCAACATCCGTCGGCGATCCCAGTCTTTTCAAGGGTACATGCTCGATCAGCTTGGCGCGCTGTTCATCACCCAGCGCCAGCGTCATGTCGGTATCGATGAAGCCGGGAGCGACACAGTTCACTGTGATATTGCGGCTGCCGATCTCCTGCGCAAGGGACTTGGTGAAGCCGGCCATCCCCGCTTTGGAAGCTGCATAGTTGGCTTGCCCTGGGTTGCCCATACTGCCAACCACTGAAGAGATGTTGATGATACGACCCGTTCTGGCTTTCATCATCCCGCGCAGTACGGCACGGGAAAGACGAAAAACTGACTTGAGGTTGGTTGCCAGCACGTCATCCCATTCCTCGTCGGTCATGCGTGCCAGCAGATTGTCTTTGGTGACGCCGGCATTATTGACCAGGATGGCAACCTCCCCGAATTGCGCGCGGATTGTGGTGAACGCCTGTTCGATCTGTGCCGGGTCATTGACGTTCAGCGCCAGCCCCAGCCCTTTTACGCCGGCTTTGGCCAGATAGTCACTGATGGCTTGCGCACCTTTTTCGGTCGTCGCAGTACCGATGACGGTCGCTCCCAGTTTGCCTAATTCGAGTGCGATTGCCTGTCCGATTCCGCGCGAAGCGCCGGTGACTAATGCAGTATTTCCTTGCAGCGTCATCTTCTTTCCCCTTTATGCCAAGGCAATCAGCGCAGCCTTCAATGCCTCGCCATCATTGATTGCCACTGCTTGTTGCGTGGTATCAATGCGCTTATTCAAACCGGCCAACACCTTGCCCGGTGCGCATTCGACATTGTGCGTAATCCCCTGCTGGCCAAAATAGCGGATGGTCTCTACCCATCGCACTGGCGAAAAAAGCTGGCGCACCAATGCATCCTTGATCGCCGCAGCGTCGTTATACGCAGTGACATCGGCGTTATGTACGACCGGAATGGAAGGCGTCTTGATCGCCACATTTTCCAAATAGGTGCGCAGTTGTTCCGCCGCACCCTGCAGCAGACTGCAATGCGAGGGGACGCTCATCGGTAACATCAGTGCGCGTTTGGCCCCCCTTGCTTTGGCAATCGCCATGCCGCGCTCCACTGCGGCGCGGTCACCGGCGATGACCACCTGCCCCGGCGAATTGAAGTTCACCGCTTCCAGCACCTCGCCTTGCGCGCCTTCGACGCACACGGCACGCACCACCTCGTCATCCAGTCCGAGGATGGCGGCGATGCCGCCTTTGCCTTCAGGTACCGCATCCTGCATGCACTGGGCGCGGTAACGCACCAGTGGTAGCGCATCGGTAAAATTCAATGCCCCGGCAGCAACCAGTGCGGTATATTCGCCTAGGCTATGACCAGCCATAAAGGCCGGTTTAGTCCCGTTCTGGCTCTGCCAGGCACGATAGACCGCCACCCCGGCAGTCAGCATAAGGGGTTGCGTGTTGATTGTGGCGTTCAATTCGGCATCCGTGCCGGTTGTAGCCAGTTGCCACAGATCCTGTTGCAGAACTGCGGAGGCTTCGCTAAAAGTATCGCGAACAGCGGAAAACTCAGTGTAACCGTCCATCATGCCGCGTGACTGCGAACCTTGACCGGGGAAAACAAATGCGAATCGTGTCATCTCAGAACCTACCAGTTAATAAGCGCGGCACCCCAAGTGAAGCCGCCGCCAATTGCTTCAATCAATACTCGCTGACCCGCCTTGATGCGTCCATCACGCACCGCAGTATCCAATGCCAAAGGAATCGAAGCGGCTGAAGTGTTACCGTGGTGGGCCACGGTAACAATCACATTATTCATGCTCAAGCCCAGTTTTTTCGAAGTAGCTTCGATGATACGAATGTTGGCTTGGTGCGGCACCAACCAGTCAATATCGGTACCGAGCAGTTTTTGATCTGCAAGTAATTCATCAACAACATCTGCCAACACATTGACAGCAAATTTAAAAACTCCCTTTCCATCCATTCCAATCAAGGGATCTGCCTTCAACATATCGCGATAGGAACCATCGGAATGCAGCTTTGCCGCCACAATTCCGGGTTGTTCGGAAGCGCGCACGATGACAGCGCCGGCACCATCTCCAAACAGTACGCAGGTGGTACGGTCTTTCCAGTCCAGCATGCGGGACAACACTTCCGCCCCCACGACCAACACGGTACGTGCCTGCCCACCGCGTATATAAAGATCGGCCGTGTTCAAGGCAAAAACGAAACCGCCGCATACAGCCTGAATGTCGAAAGCTGCCGCCCCGTTCTTGATGCCGAGTTTATCCTGCAAGATACAGGCCGTGCTGGGAAACGGCATGTCCGGCGAAGTGGTGGCAACGATGATGAGATCGATTTCGTCCGCGCCAATGCCAGCCGCTTCGATCGCCTTGCGACTGGCGTGGAATGCAAGGTCGCTGGTCATTTCACCTTCAGCGGCAACGTGGCGCTCTTCAATTCCGCTGCGGGACACAATCCAGTCATGAGAGGTGTCGACGATCTTTTCAAGATCGCGATTAGTCAGCGTTTTTTCTGGCAAATAGCTGCCGGTACCGATGATCCTGGAATAAGTCAAGCTGCCCTCCTAAATTGACTGGCGTGCGTTATGCCATTTTTCGACATGCCCGCTGATGTGAGCCAACATTCCGCCGCGCGCTTCTTCTGCGGCGCGTTCAATTGCGCACAAGAAAGCAAATTCATCCGCAGAACCGTGACTTTTTACCACGATCCCTTTTAATCCGAGAAAGCTTGCGCCATTGTAACGTCGGTGATCCAGCCTGTTCTTGAAAGCTTTAAGGACGGGCAAGGCGACCAGAGCAGCAATTTTTGTGAAAATGCTGTGGCTGAACCCCTCTTTCAGAAAGCCCCCCATCATCTTGGCCACACCTTCAGCGGTCTTGAGTGCCACATTGCCGACAAAACCATCACAGACCACGACATCGGTGACGCCATTGAAGATGTCATTGCCCTCGACGTTGCCGTAAAAATTCAGGTCGCTGTTCTGGAGCAATACGGCAGCCTGTTTGACCACCTCATTCCCTTTAATATCTTCACTGCCGATATTGAGCAGCCCGACACTGGGATTCTCGCGGTGTTCAAGGGCTGAAACCAGCGTGCTACCCATCAATGCGAACTGCAACAGATGTTCAGCGGTACAGTCAACATTGGCACCCAAATCAAGCATGCAGACCTGGCCTTTTCGGGTTGGCAGAAAAGAGGCGATAGCGGGACGGTCAATACCGGGAAGTGTCTTCAGCACGTAGCGCGCAGTGGCCATCAGAGCACCGGTATTACCGGCACTGACGCAAGCGGCAGCCTCGCCATTCTTGACCAGATTGATCGCCACCCGCATCGAGGAGTCCTTCTTGCCGCGCAACGCGGATTGTGGTTGCTCATCCATGCCGACGACTTCTGTCGCCGCGTGGATAGTCAAACGGGGATGATCCGCGGCCATTCGAGCAACACGCATTTGCTCCATTATCTGATCGGCCAGACCGACCAGAATGACTTCGTCGGAGGGATGCTTTTCAAGATAGGCGACTGCCGCAGGAACAGTGACACACACGCCATGGTCACCGCCCATGGCGTCAATGGCTATTGTTACATCCACTTGGCGTTCCTCGGAAGGGAAAGATACACGACAGGCCGCACCTCAACTTGACAAGACACGGCTTGAAAGGCCTGCAAACGGCTTATTCGCCTTTGGTGTTGACGACTTTCTTGCCGCGGTAGTAACCGCTGGGGCTGATGTGGTGACGCAGGTGCGGCTCGCCGGTGGAGGGTTCGACTGCCAACGCCGGATTAGTCAGGAAGTCGTGCGCACGATGCATACCGCGCTTGGACGGGGATTTTTTATTTTGCTGAACTGCCATGGTAACTCCTCAAAAAAACTATTGCTGCTTCTTGTTAAAATTTGCCAATGCCGCAAACGGGTGGGTAGACTGCCTCGGCTCATTTACCTGCATCACACATTCACCTTTGGGGTGTCTGGGGGCATAAGGAATCCCCAACAACAACTCCTCTTCGACCAGTGACAACACATCAATCTGGGACGATGCCTCAATGCACTCCACTTCATCGTCAATATCAACCTCCTCGATCAGTTCGGCCGGAGCCAAACGCAAAGAGGACGAGATTGCAACCGGATAAGCAAGCTCTCCAAGACAACGCTGGCAACGCAAAAGGCAATCACCGGCCAGCTCAACCTTCAGCATCAGTCGGTCACCCTCTTTGAAACCGCGCAAATAAAACGCAATACTACCGCGCGAGTTCGCCAGAAGTTCCCCCAGTCTGGGTAACGCATCAAGCGCCACATTCCCGTGTAATTCCTTGCCATTTAAGGCAAAGTCCACGCCATCGATCAAAGGTCGTGCAAACATGAGGCGCGCATGATATATATTCGCTCCCCCTCTGTCAAAGCCGCGTAGCAAGGAATATCTTGAACAGCAAAACAATCGTCCTGGCTTCAACCTCCCTTTATAGAAGTCAGTTGCTCGCCACTCTGCAAATTCCCTTTCTGATATCCGCACCCGAAGTCGAGGAGGCCCCGCTACCCGGTGAAGGTGCAAGGCAGACATCATTGCGGCTGGCAGAGTTGAAAGCGCGCGCTGTCGCGCCTCGCTTCCCTGATGCTTTGATTATTGGCTCCGACCAGGTTGCGCTCTTGAACGGTGTGCAACTTGGCAAGCCAATGTCGCACGGCAATGCCGTGCGACAGCTACAGGCCATGCGCGGAAATATCGTCATCTTTTATACTGCATTGAGCTTACTGGACGCTGCGACTGCCCGGATACAGACGGAGGTCGTCGAAACCAGTGTCAAGTTCCGCCAGCTGACCGACGCGCAGATTGAGCGCTACCTGAACAAGGAACAACCTTATCATTGTGCCGGCAGTGCCAAAGCTGAAGGACTGGGTATCGCCCTGATCGAACGAATCGAGGGCAGCGACCCGAATGCATTGATTGGCTTGCCCTTGATTGCCCTGGTTGATATGTTAGAAAAACAAGGGGTTAATGTCATATAGCTTCGACCCTCATGAATTTTACTGTTGCGATCACAAACGCTTTCTGGTATTAAAGCGCGCTCAAAAAATTAAGCCCTTCTTGGAGATTAAGCAAATGCCAGTGCAAGCGAACAAAGCAGCCGCTCCCTATAAAGCGAAAAAGGGCGAGGCATACATGAATCCAAGACAACTGACCCATTTCCGCGCCATCCTGACCGGAATCAAGGAAAGTCTGGGTCTGGATATCGATCGCACCGTCCACACCATGCAGGATGAAGCCACGGTTTTCGCCGACCCGAATGATCGTGCAACACAAGAATCCGACATGAGCCTGGAATTGCGCAACCGTGACCGCGAACGCAAGCTTATAAAAAATATCGACAAAATGGTGGCAAGAATTGATGCCAACGACTACGGCTATTGCGACAACTGTGGCGTAGAGATCGGATTGAGCCGGCTGGAGGCACGCCCGACTGCAACCCTGTGCATCGACTGCAAGACGTTGGACGAGATCCGCGAAAAGCAGGTAGCCAAATAAGTTCTGGTTACCTGATTTCGGCGCAGACTGACCTGAGTGTGTCGAAGCCAAAAGCAAGTTGCCAAGTCAGTAACTAAGCCACGTGGGCGGCCTTGATCAGAGTCCGCTCAATTGTTTGATATGCGCGGTCGCACTCCTGCCTAGCGCATGCAGTTCATACCC
>CAZSIO010000018.1:0-11725 GCA_964606865.1 uncultured Sideroxydans sp. | reverse complement strand
GACTTGATGAGGTTGTTTTCCAGCAACAACGCCTCGGCTTCCGAGCGCGTCACCGTCACCTCGATGCGCGCGATGTGCGACACCATCAACTGGATACGCGGCGACAGATTGCTTTTCTGGAAATAGGAACCGACGCGCTTTTTCAGCTGGTTCGCCTTGCCCACATACAACACCAGCCCCGCCTCGTCCAGCATGCGATACACGCCGGGCTGCAGCGGCAAACTGGCGAGGAACGATTTGGGGTCAAATGCGGGGGTAGCCATCGTCAAATCAATGCTTGCAGGCCGCGGGCGAATTCGGTCGCCCCGCCGTTCGCCGGATGACGCACCGCTCCGGCAACCTTCACCCCCATCGCGCCCAACAGTCCTTCTGCCTTCTTGCCGACCGCCACGATCTTTGCACGCGGAAACACCTCGATCAGTATGCGCAAGGCGGGTTCGCCCAGTTGTATCTCGGCAGGTGCAGGCGTTCTGTTTGACCACAGGCTGTCGGCACGGTGCGGATGCAGTTGCATCGCATTCCACAAAATTGTGCGCTCGGCGATGCCCAGCCGGTACAGCGTCTTCCACACGATGGTGGCGGAAGGCTCGGAGAATGGCAGACGCCGTGTTGATAAACGTCCCGGTGCCGGGATGCGCGGGATCGCTCCCTCGCCCAGCAAACGTTCGCTGGTGAAAGCGATGCCGCTGTATCGACAGCCCTGATAACCCGGCGCCTCGCCAGCCAGGATGAATTCAGGCTCGCACGCCAGATGCAGGGCGAGCCGTTCGAGTTTGGCTTGCGGCCCGTTGCCTGCGGCATCATGCGGACAGCGGTCCCGCCAGGGATTGAACAGGCACTCCCGTCCGGACGGCAAGGTAGCAACCAGATCGTGTGCCAATGAGAGGCTCGATGCGCTCATGCGTTTTATTCCCGAACCGTGGTTCCATAATGAAAAGCCCCGCACGCGGCGGGGCTCGTCTCGACCGCTGACTGCCTTACTCGGCGGCTGGTGCGCTCGCCTCACCGTGAGGCAACAACGCCTTCATGCTCAAACGCATGCGGCCTTTATCATCCAGTTCAAGCACCTTCACCTTGACCACTTGACCTTCTTTCAGGTGATCGGACACGCTGGCGATACGCTCGTGCGAGATTTGCGAGATATGCAGCAGACCGTCCTTGCCCGGCAGGATGTTGATCAGGGCGCCAAAGTCCAGCAGCTTGACCACCGGGCCCTCGTACACCTTGCCGACTTCGACTTCGGCCACGATGTCTCCGATGCGTTTCTTCGCCGCTTCGCCGGCCTCGCCGCTCACGCAGGAGATGGTGACATTGCCTTCGTCATCGATATCAATCGTCGTACCGGTTTCTTCGGTCAATGCACGGATCACCGCACCGCCCTTGCCGATCACGTCGCGGATCTTGTCCGGATTGATCTTCATCTTGATCATGCGCGGCGCGAAGTCGGAGACTTCCGGGCGCACCGACGGCATGGCCTGCTTCATCAGCCCGAGGATGTGCATGCGGCCTTCCTTGGCCTGGCTCAACGCCACCTGCATGATCTCCTTGGTGATGCCGTTGATCTTGATGTCCATCTGCAACGCGGTAATGCCCGTGTCGGAACCGGCCACCTTGAAGTCCATGTCGCCGAGGTGATCTTCGTCGCCCAGGATATCGGTCAGCACCGCGAAACGTCCGCCGTCCTTGATCAGGCCCATCGCGATACCGGCCACGTGATTCTTCAACGGAACGCCCGCATCCATCAGCGACAGACAACCGCCGCAAACCGAGGCCATCGAGCTCGAGCCGTTGGACTCGGTGATTTCGGAGACCACGCGCATCGCGTAGCCGCATTCTTCTTCACTCGGCAGGACGCCAACCAGCGCGCGCTTGGCCAGACGGCCGTGGCCGATCTCGCGCCGTTTCGGCGTGCCGACACGGCCGGTTTCACCGGTGGCGTACGGCGGGAAGTTGTAGTGCAGCATGAAGCGGTCGTTGTATTCGCCCTGCAGGGCGTCGATTTTTTGCGCATCGCGCATCGAACCCAGCGTGGCAATCACCAGCGCCTGTGTCTCACCCCGGGTGAACAGCACCGAACCATGGGTGCGCGGCAGCACACCGGTGCGGATGGTGATCGGGCGCACGGTGCGGGTGTCGCGACCGTCGATGCGCGGTTCGCCGCTCAATATCTGGCCGCGCACGATCTTCGCTTCCAGCGCGCTGAACAGCTCGCCAATCTCGTTGTTCGAAACATTCTCGAATTCAGGTGTCGCCAGCGCGGCGGATACCTTGGCACGAATCGCCTCGACCTGATGGGTGCGCGCCTGTTTCTCGCGCACCGCGTAGGCGGCTTTCAGTTCGTCTTCCGCCAGCGTATTGATTTTGGCGATCAGCGCTTCATTCTTTGCAGCCGGGGACCAATCCCAATCGTCCTGCCCCGCCGCATCGGCCATTTCATTGATCGCATTGATGACGGTCTGCATCTGCTCGTGGCCGAACACCACTGCGCCAAGCATGATCTCTTCCGACAACTCTTGTGCTTCGGATTCGACCATCAACACCGCTTTTGACGTGCCTGCCACCACCAGATCCATTTGCGAGGTCGCCAATTCGTCCTTGGTCGGATTAAGCAGATACTGGCCGTTGGCATAGCCCACGCGCGCCGCGCCGATCGGGCCGTCGAACGGGATGCCGGAGATCGCCAGCGCCGCAGAAGCGCCAATCATGGCCGGAATATCGGCGTCGATCTGCGGATCGGACGACATCACGGTGGCCACGATCTGCACTTCGTTGTAGAAACTATCCGGGAACAGCGGACGCAGCGGACGGTCGATCAAACGGCAGGTCAAAATCTCTTTTTCGCGCAACGGACCTTCGCGCTTTAAAAACCCTCCCGGGATCTTGCCGGCTGCATAGGTCTTTTCAATATAGTCCACGGTCAGCGGGAAAAAGTCCTGCTCCGGCTTGGCATCCTTGCGCCCCACCACGGTGACCAGCACCACGGTATCGCCCAGGCTGACCATCACCGCAGCGCTGGCTTGTTTGGCGATCTCGCCGGTTTCCAATGTCAGTTGCTGGTTGCCGTAGCTCAGTGTTTTTTTGTAGTGGCTCAAAATAGACCTCTCTTGAAAGTGGGTAGGATGCGAGCTTGTCGCCGCGCCAAAACGAAGCGGGTCGCTCATGCGACCCGCCGGTGAATCCTGTCTTACTTGCGCAGTTCCAGACGCCCGATCAGCGCCTTGTACCCTGCTTCGTTCTTGCTCTTCAGGTAATCCAGCAGCTTGCGCCGACGGCTCACCAGGCGCAGCAGGCCGCGGCGGGAGTGATGGTCTTTGTTGTGCTCTTTGAAGTGGTCCATCAGGTAGTTGATACGGGCCGTCATCAGCGCGACCTGGACTTCGGGGGAGCCGGTATCGCCCTTGGCGCGTTGATAGTCGGCCACGATCTGCGATTTTTGTGCGGCGGTAATAGACATTGACTTCTCTCTCCAGTTAAAAGGGGTGGTAATTAAAAAGTGCGGCATTCTACACTTGTTCGGGGGATACGCTCAAGGGCATCTCTATAAATTCATTTTGCAGGCGAATCGCTGCGTTGCGCGGTGCTCGGAATCCTCATGTACCTCTGTGTACACTCCGGTTCCTGCGCTCCGTGCGCCTTACGCTTCATCCCGCAAAAGTGAATTTTTAGAGGTGCCCTCAAGTCGAATTCTTCCGCGCCGCCGCCTGCGCAATCGAGGACAGCAGGCGGGCGGGGGACAGCCTGCCCGTCGCCAACTCGCCCAACCCGATGAATTCATCGGCCACATACATCCTGCGCCGGCCGTCCGGGAATTCATCCTGCAGCGCCAGACGCTGCCCCTGCGCCAGCCGCCCCGCCTGAACCGCATCCAGCGCCAGTTTGGGCAGGTTCAGCACCAGACTGTCCAGCGGCAACAGACAGCCATCGCGCTGCGCCTCATCCATGGATTCCAGCGCTTCCAGCGTGTACGCCTGCGCCAGCCCGAAATCGCCGATCCCGCTGCGGCGCAAGCCGGTCAAATGTGCGCCACAGCCCAACGCCTCGCCGATATCCTCCGCCAGCGTGCGCACATAGGTTCCTTTGCTGCACCGCACATCAAGCACCAGTTCATCGCCCGCCCAGCGTTGCAATGCCAGTTCGTGGATCACGACCGGACGCGCTGCGCGCTCGACCGTCTCGCCCTGGCGGATGTATTCGTACAGCGGCTTGCCCTGGTGCTTGAGGGCGCTATACATCGGGGGTAATTGTTGAATCTCGCCGGTGAAGGCGGCCAGCACCTGCCGCAGCTGATCCGCGGTAACCGCCACCGCGCGCTGTGCGACGACCTCGCCCTCGGCATCGCCGGTAGTGGTGCGCTGGCCGAGGCGCAGGGTTGCCAGATAGCGCTTGTCGGCATCCAGCAGGGCATGGGTGAATTTTGTTGCCTCGCCAAAACAGATCGGCAACAGTCCGGTGGCGAGCGGGTCGAGGGTGCCGGTATGGCCGGCCTTTTCCGCCCTGAACAGGCGGCGCACTTTTTGCAGGGCGATGTTGGAGCTGAGCAGGAGCGGCTTGTCGAACAGCAGCACACCGTCCAGCGGCCTTTTGATGGGCACCGCGCGTTCAGTCTTCTTTTTGGTCACTCGCAACCGCTTGGTCGATCAGTTGCGACAGATGCGCGCCGCGTTCAATGGACGCATCGTACACAAAGTGCAGTTGCGGCGTGATGCGCAGCTTCATGGCATGCGCCAACTGGCTGCGCAGGAAACCGGCAGCCCGCTCCAGCCCCTGTTGCAGCAATGCGCTGTCGCCATCCAGCGAGGTGTAGAACACTTTGGCATGGGCGTAATCGTTGGTCACCTCAACGCCGGTCAGCGTGACCTTGCGCACACGCGGGTCTTTCACTGCCAGCCGCATCATTTCCGCCAGTTCGCGCAAAATCTGCTCGGCGATGCGATCGGTACGTGCGTAATCCTTTGCCATTACAACGCCCGCGCGACCTCAACGATCTCGAACACTTCCAGCATGTCGCCCACTTCCAGGTCGTTGAACCCGCGCAGGGACAGACCGCACTCGAAGTTGGACTTCACTTCCTTCGCATCATCCTTGAAGCGTTTGAGGGAATCCAGCTCGCCGGTATGGATCACCACGTTGTTGCGCAGCACGCGCACACTGGAGCCGCGCTTGACCATGCCATCGGTGACATAACAGCCCGCCACCGTGCCGACCTTGGAGATGTGATAGACCTGACGCACCTCGACCATGCCGATGATGCTTTCTTTTTTCTCCGGCGCCAGCATGCCCGATAGAGCGGCTTTGATCTCATCCACCATCGCATAGATGATGTTGTAGTAGCGGATCTCCACGCCCGACGCTTCGGCCAGGCGGCGCGCCGACACATCCGCGCGCGAATTGAAGCCGATGATGATGGCTTTGGAGGCCAATGCAAGGTTGACGTCCGACTCCGTGATACCGCCCACGCCACTGTGGATCAGGCTGACTTTGACCTCATTGGTGGAAAGCTTCTGCAGGGAACTGGCGATCGCTTCGATCGAACCCTGCACATCTGCCTTGACGATCAGCGTCAGGGTGCGCACTTCGCCCTCGCCCATCTGCTCGAACATGTTTTCCAGTTTGGCGGCCTGTTGCTTGGCCAGCTTCACGTCGCGGAACTTGCCCTGGCGGAAGAGCGCAATTTCGCGCGCCTTCTTCTCGTCCGCCAGCACCAGGAAATCGGCACCCGCCACCGGCACTTCGGACAAGCCCTGCACCTCGACCGGAATGGAAGGACCCGCCTCAGCGACAGCCTTGCCATTCTCGTCCAGCATGGCGCGCACCCGTCCGGAAACCGAACCGACCAGCACCGCATCGCCGCGCTTCAGGGTGCCGGACTGCACCAGCAAAGTCGCCACCGCGCCCTTGCCCTTGTCCAGCCGCGCCTCGACCACCACGCCTTTGGCTGCCGTATTTTTGGCTGCCTTCAATTCCAGCACTTCGGCCTGCAACAAAATTCCTTCCAGTAAGGTGTCGATGCCTTGTCCGGTCTTGGCGGACACTTCAACAAACATGCTATCGCCGCCCCAATCTTCGGGTACAACGCCTTCCGCCACCAGTTCCTGCCGCACTTTTTCGGAATTTGCTTCGGGCTTGTCGATCTTGGTCACCGCAACCACGACCGGCACGCCTGCCGCGCGGGCATGGTGGATCGCTTCCTTGGTTTGCGGCATCACGCCGTCGTCCGCCGCCACCACCAGAATCACAATATCGGTCGCCTGCGCGCCGCGTGCGCGCATCGCCGTGAAGGCTTCATGGCCCGGTGTATCGAGAAAGGTGATCATGCCGCGCGGCGTCTCCACGTGATAGGCGCCGATATGCTGGGTGATGCCACCCGCTTCGCCGCTCGCCACGCGCGTGCGCCGGATATAGTCGAGCAGCGAGGTCTTGCCGTGATCGACGTGGCCCATCACGGTCACCACCGGCGCTCTCGGTTCCAGCACGGCATCCTCGTGGATGATCGTCTCCAGCAGGAAGGCATCCGGATCATCCGGCTTGGCCTGCACCGCCTTGTGCCCCATCTCTTCGACCAGGATCATCGCGGTTTCCTGATCCAGCACCTGGTTGATGGTGACCATCGAACCCATCTTCATCAGGGTCTTGATGATCTCGGCCGCCTTGATCGACATCTTCTGGGCCAGTTCCGCCACGCTGATCGTTTCCGGAATGGTCACTTCCTGCACGATCGGTTCGGTGGGCAACGAGAAGGCGTGTTGTGCCGTCTCGTGCTTGTCATGCCTGTCATGCCGACCGGCGCGCAGAGAGCCGCCGCTGCGCTGACCGACACCGGCACGCGCATCCAGATTGCGCGACAGGGGGCGTTTTTTATGCCCCGCCCCATCCCACGGACTGTCCTTGGCCGGCGTCTTTTCGCTCTTTCTTGATGGCTTGGATACTTTGTCGCCGGGCTTGATCGTCGGCTTATGCAAGGTTCCTTCCGGCACCACGGCCGGCGCCGCCACGGCAGGTTTGATTTCCTCTGCCACCGGTTCCGGCTTGACTTCCGCCGCCACCTTGCGCTTGCTGCGCGATTGTTTGATTTCCAGTTCGGCAGCCTGGCGGGCAGCCAGCTCGGCCGCCATGCGCGCTTCTTCCTCACGCGCCTTTTGCTCCTGTTCGTCCAGCAATTTCTTGGGCTTTGCCTTGACCGGCTTTTCTTCCGGCGCGGGCGCCGGCTTGGGTTCGGCCTGCACACCCGGCGGGGCGATCGTGCGCTTCTTGCGCACCTCGACCTGGATCGTGCGCGCGCGACCACTGCTATCGGCTTTCTTGATCGCGGTCGTCTCGCGGCGCGTTACCGTGATCTTGCCCTTGCTGGCGCCGTGCGCGCTGCGCAGGTGCTCCAGCAGCTTGGCCTTGTCCTGTTCCGAGATCGGATCGGAATCCTTCTGCTTGCTGACTCCGGCAGACTGCAATTGCTCCAGCAACAGTTCGACCGGCAGCCCAAGCTCCCCGGCGAATTGCGCGACATTGATTTTTCCCATTACTTTCCTTCCGTCCAGCGGACGATTTTGCTTATACGAACCAGGGTGCGCGCGCCGTCATGATGAGCTGATTCGCGCGCTCGCCATCCATGCCGGTGAGTTCGACCAGTTCTTCCGTATCCAGATCGGCCACAGCGTCCTGCGTGCCAACGCCCTTGCCAGCCAGGGTACGCGCGGTATCCTCATCCATCCCTTCGATCTTGAGCAAATCTTCGATGTTGTGCCCGACCTGCTCCTCGTTGGCGATTGCCGCAGTCAACAGCAAGTTGCGCGCGCGGCTGCGCAACTCGTTCACCGTCGCTTCATCAAACGACTCGATTTCCAGCATCTCTTCCAGCGGCACATAAGCCACTTCTTCCAGTGTATTAAAGCCTTCCTGCACCAGGATGTCGGCGACCTCCGCGTCCACATCCAGCTTGGACACGAACAGGTCGCGCACCTTGGCGAACTCCTGCTCGTTCTTCTCGGCGGATTGTTCCACCGTCATCAGGTTGATCTCCCAGCCGGACAATTCACTGGCCAGACGCACGTTCTGCCCGCCGCGCCCGATCGCCTGCGCCAGGTTCTCTTCCTCGATCACCACATCCATGCTGTGCTTTTCCTCATCCACCACGATGCTGCTGACTTCGGCCGGTGCAAGGGCGTTGATGACATAGGTGGCGGAATCATCCGACCACAGGATGATGTCCACCCGCTCACCCGCCAGCTCATTGGTCACCGCCTGCACGCGCGAACCGCGCATCCCGACACACGTCCCGATCGGGTCGAGACGCTGATCATGCGAACGCACCGCGATCTTGGCGCGCGAGCCGGGGTCGCGCGAAGCGCTGACGATCTCCAGGATGCCCTCCTCGATCTCGGGCACTTCCAGTTCGAACAGCTTCTTCAGGAATTCGGTGCTGATGCGCGTCAGAATGATCTGCGGGCCGCGCACCGTGCGATCGACGCGCAACAGATAGGCACGCACCCGGTCGCCGACGCGCAAATTCTCTTTCGGGATCATCTGGTCGCGCGGCAGCAAGGCTTCGATCTTGCCGAACTCGACGATGGCATTGCCGCGCTCGATGCGCTTGATCGTGCCGGATACCAGGTGCTCGTTGCGCTCCATGAAATCGGCGAGAATCTGTTCACGCTCGGCGTCGCGGATCTTCTGGAAGATGACCTGCTTCGCCGCTTGTGCGCCGATCCGGCCGAAATCAATGTTCTCCAGCGGCTCTTCGATGAACTCTTCCAACTGGATTTCAGGGTCGCGCTTCTGTGCCTCTTCCAGCTTGATGTGCAACTCCGGCGTTTCAAAGGTCTCGTCGTCGCACACCTGCCAGCGGCGGAAAGACTCGTACTCGCCGGTCTGACGGTCGATGCTCACGCGCACATCCGCCTCTTCGCCCGGGAAACGCTTCTTGGTCGCGGAGGCCAGGGCGGACTCCAGCGCGCCAAACACGATCTCCTTGTCCACGTTTTTTTCACGCGCCAGGGCATCCACCAACAACAGAACATCACGACTCATCGTATCTCTCCGACCACTTCAAAATACAGGCACCAAACGCGCCTTGTCCACATTCGACAATTCGATCGCGACCGAACTGCCCTCCATATCCAGCTGCACCACACCATCCTTCAACTCACCGAGGATGCCGACGAATTGTTTGCTGCCATTGAGCGGCATGCGCAGCTTGAACTTTGCCTTCTGCCCCTGGAAGCGCACGAAGTCCGCCTCCTTCTTGAGCATCCGATCCAGTCCCGGCGACGACACCTCAAGGCGCTCGTACTCCACCCCCTCGACCGCGAACAGGCGCACCAATTGATGGCTGACCCGCTCGCAATCCTCGACCGTGATGCCCTCCGGCTTGTCCATGAACACGCGCATCAGGCCGCGCCCGGACAATTCCAGATCGACCAGTTCGTAGCCCATGCCGGCCAGTGTCGTCTCTACCAGCTTCGCCACATCCATATCCGCACCCACAAATAAAAAACGGGCTCGAAGCCCATCAAAAACGGCGCGCATTGTAGCAAAGGAATGCCTTAATGGAAACAGCTATTTATGCATTCAGCCCATCAACTGACGGACACCCCGCGCATCCGGCTGCTTTAACACCCCGCGCTCGGTGATCAGCCCGGTTACCAGTTCAGCCGGGGTTACATCGAAGGCCGGATTGCGAACTTGCACCCCCTCCGCCGCCCAGTGACAGTCGCGAAACCCCTTCACCTCGTCCGCCGCGCGCTCCTCGATGGGGATCCCCGCGCCGGTGGCAATGTTCAGGTCGATGGTTGACAGCGGACACGCCACATAGAATGGAATGCCGTGCCGCCGCGCCAGCACCGCCACCATGTAGGTTCCAATTTTATTCGCCACATCGCCGTTGGCCGCCACGCGGTCAGCCCCCACGATCACCGCATCCACCTCGCCGCGCGCCATCAGGTGGCCCGCCATGTTGTCGGTGATGAGCGTCAGCGGAATACCTTCCTGCACCATTTCCCACGCGGTCAGCCGAGCGCCCTGCAGGAAGGGACGGGTTTCGTCGGCAATCACCGAAATTTTTTTCCCCGCCGCCACCGCCGAGCGGATCACCCCCAGCGCGGTACCCCAGCCCGCCGTCGCCAGCGCGCCCGCGTTGCAATGCGTCAACACCCGCGCCCCGTCTTTGAGCAAGGCCGCGCCGTTCGCGCCCATCGCCTTGTTGATGCGGATGTCTTCGGCCAGAATCTCATGCGCCTCGGCCAGCAAACGCTGCGCGATCTGCTGCTGCGTTTGCGCGGCAACGCATTCCCAAACCCTGCGCATGCGCTGCAGCGCCCAGAACAGGTTCACCGCGGTCGGCCGGCTCGCGGCGAGCACCTTGAAGCCCTCCTCCAGACCCGCATTGAAATCCTCGGTTCCGTCATTTCCGCGAAGGCGGGAATCCAGTTTGTTGGAACCACTGGATTTCAGATCAAGCCCGGAATGACGACCTTCAACGGTCTGACTCAACGTCAACGCCTCCAGCGCCACCCCATATGCCGCCGCCACCCCAATCGCCGGCGCGCCGCGCACCACCATGCCGCGAATCCCTTCTGCCACCTCCGCCGCAGAGTGATAGCTCACATATTCAAAGGCGGCGGGCAGGATGCGCTGGTCGATCATCTCCAGCCTGTCGTGCGCCCAGCGCAGGGTTTCGATTTTCATTCAGCCTCCCCGGTTAAAGTCATTTCGCAGGCGCGCATCTTACCGCCGCCGTGCAGTTGATGCTTCTGCTAAAGTCACCCCATGAGCAAACAAAAAATTGAACGCATCCTGCAATCCCAAGGCTTCGGCACGCGCAAGTGGTGTGCCGAACTGGTCGCCGCCGGCGAGGTGCGCATCGGCGGCGAGACCGTTACCGATCCCCGCAACGCATTTGAAACGAACAGCCTCCAATTCAGCGTGTATGACGAACCGTGGGTATTCCGCGAACATATTTATCTCGCCCTCAACAAACCGGCCGACTGCGAATGTTCGCGCAAGCCCAGCCACCATCCCGGCGTCCTTTCGCTGTTGCCGGAGCAGTTCGCCAACCGCGACGTGCAGCCGGTGGGACGCCTCGATCACGACACCACCGGCCTGCTGCTGATGTCGGACGACGGCAGCTTCATCCACGCGCAATCCTCGCCCAAGCGCCACATTCCCAAAGTGTATGTCGCCACCACACACGATCCGGTCACACCGCAACTGGTGGAACACCTATTAAACGGCGTGAAGCTGCACGACGAGGCCGCGCCGCTTGCCGCCGAACTGTGCGAACGGCTGGATGAACACCGGCTGAAGATCGTGCTGGAACAGGGAAAATACCATCAGGTGAAACGCATGCTGGCCGCCGCCGGCAACCATTGCACGGCGCTGTGCCGCACCCGGATCGGCGAACTGAAACTGGATGAACTGAAGCTGGCGGCCGGCGAGTGGTGCTATCTGGACGAAGCGGCGCGGGCGTTGTTGAAACCTGCCGCTTAAGCCGTCACCCGTTCGCGTATTTGCAATATGTCTCGCGCACAAAGGCAATGGCGACCAATCCCACGAGCGAAAATCCCAGCATGATGGCGATGCCGGCCTGATAGTCGGCGAGCCCCAGCGGCGCGATGCTGCCCGCATGGGCGCGGTCGATGGCCCAGCCCACCAGCGGTTGCAGGATCGCGGTGCCGAGGAAGGCACCAACGTTGACCACGCTGGTCGCCATGCCGGACAGCGCGGGCGGATTGAC
>CAZSIO010000017.1:0-12118 GCA_964606865.1 uncultured Sideroxydans sp. | reverse complement strand
CGATCATCGCCAGCATCTGCGGAATATATTGCGTGGCGCGCGGCTCAAAGTCGGGGCGCTGCACGCCGAGCGCATCGGCATCTGCGTGCATCGCGTCGATGAAGCGCTGTGTCAACGCATGGATGGATTCCTTGTTTTCTGACGCGCGCTTGATGATCTTGTCGTCGATGTCGGTGATATTGCGCACGTAGGTCACGGCGTAACCGGAAGCCTTGAGCCAGCGCTGCACCATGTCGAACACGACCAGCACCCGTGCATGGCCGATATGGCAATAGTCGTACACCGTCATGCCGCACACATACATTCGGACTTTGCCGGGTTCAATCGGTTTGAAATCCTGTTTGTCGCGGGCGAGGGTGTTGTAGATTTTTAGCATTGTATTTCTATCCATGCCGTCATTCCCGCGCAGGCGGGAATCCAGTTGTCCATTCAAATATGCGGTTCTTTTTTGGTCTCCGCGTCACGGAGCATTGTTCTATTCACTGGATTCCCGCCTGCGCGGGAATGACAGTCAAATCTGCATCGGTTTGTTGTCGTTGAGGTTGAGCCAACCTTTGACGATGCGATAAATGATCCAGCAGAAATTGGCGAATAAAATCGCCATTCCGATCAAAATGAAGAGGGTCGCTATCCCAATCACGGCCCACAACAGGCCGAACCAGAAGGTGCGTATCTGCCAGCGGAAATGGCTTTCCAGCCAGGTGCCCGAGACGTCTTCCAGTTTTACATAGTTGATGATGATGCCGACGATGGCCGTCAGGCCGGCGAAGTAGGACAGCGCGTACAGGATATAAACGATCTGCGCCAGGTTCTTCAGCGAACGGTTTTTTTCTTCCTCCAATTCAACGATCACTTCGCTCATTTTCCCTCCTTGTGCCATGAATCGCGCAGCGTTACGGTGCGGTTGAATACCGGCTTGCCGCCGGGCTGATGGTCGCGGCGGTCGGTGACGAAATAGCCGAGGCGCTCAAACTGATAATGGGTTTCCGGCGCGGCGTCTTTGACGGCGCTTTCCACCCAGCCCTGCACCACTTCCAGCGAATGCGGGTTCATGAATTCGAGGAAATCCTTTTCCTTGTCCGCATCCGGCTCCGGTATGGTGAACAGGCGGTCGTACAAACGAATCTCCGCAGGCAGCGCGTGTTCGCGCGAGAGGAAGTGGATGACGCCCTTTACCTTGCGGCCTTCCGGATTCTTGCCCAGCGTGTCGTGGTCGATGCTGCACTTGAGTTCGATCACCCTGCCGGACGCATCCTTCACCGCTTCGTCGCAGCGCATTACATAGCTGTGACGCAGGCGGATCTCGCCGCCGAGGGTGAGGCGCTTCCAGCCTTTGGGCGGCACTTCGGCAAAGTCATCGGCTTCGATGAGCAACTCTTTGCTGAAGGGCACGATGCGCTTGCCCAGTTCCGGCACGTTGGGATGGAAATCCGCTTCGCGTGTCTGCGCGCCGTCGGCATTGGTGATCGTGACCTTGAGCGGGTTAATAACGGCCATCACGCGCGGCGCGCGCAGTTCGAGGTCTTCACGGATTGCGCCTTCCATGATCGCCATGTCCACGCTGTTCTCGCTCTTGGACACGCCGATGCGTTTGGCAAATTCGCGGATGCCTTCGGGGGTGTAGCCCCGGCGGCGCATGCCTTGAATCGTGGGCATGCGCGGGTCGTCCCAACCACTCACTTTCTTTTCGTTGACCAGTTGCAGCAGCTTGCGCTTGCTGGTGATGGTGTAGTGCAGTTCCAGACGCGAGAATTCGTACTGGCGCGGGTGGCAGGGCATGGTGATGTTGTCCAGCACCCAGTCATACAGCGGGCGATGATCCTCGAATTCCAGCGTGCAGATGGAGTGCGTGATGCCTTCCAGCGCGTCGGAGATGCAGTGGGTGTAGTCGTACATCGGGTAGATGCACCACGTGTCGCCGGTGCGGATGTGGTGCGCGCGCTTGATGCGGTAGATCACCGGGTCGCGCAGGTTGATGTTGGGCGAGGCCATGTCGATCTTGGCGCGCAGCACCATCGCGCCGTCGGCGAATTCGCCGTTTTTCATGCGCGTGAAAAGATCGAGGTTCTCCGCCACCGGGCGGTCGCGGTTGGGACTGTTCTTGCCGGGTTGGGTCAGCGAGCCGCGATATTCGCGCATCTGCTCCGGCGTCAGGTCGTCCACATAGGCCAGCCCCTTGTTGATGAGTTCGACCGCGAAATCGTACAGCGCATCGAAATAATCCGAGGCCCAGTGCACCTCACCGCTCCACTGAAAACCCAGCCAGCGCACGTCGTCCTGGATGGACTGTGCGTACTCCGCGTTTTCCTTCTCCGGGTTGGTGTCGTCGAAACGCAGATTGCACCGGCCGTGGTAATCCTGCGCCAGGCCGAAGTTGAGGCAGATGGATTTGGCGTGGCCGACATGCAGGTAGCCATTCGGCTCCGGCGGGAAGCGGGTGACGATGCTGCGGTGCTTGCCGCTGGACAAGTCGGCGTCAATGATGGTGCGGATAAAATTCGAGACCGGCGCGGGCGCGTTGCTGCTCATAATTGGTTTAAGTGGTTTAGGGTTGAACGGGATGCGCAATTCTACCCGAAACACTGTTCCGGCTCGCGGGCTCTTCCGGATGAAAGGGGCAATGTATGCCTGCCGCTTCTTTGGTAGAATCGCCGACGTTCGGTGGCGATGCGCCGCCCGAAAAATCAACCCAGAACAAAGACAAAATGGAAATGTTGAAAAAAATCGTATCGGCTGTCGCGCTGTGTTGGCTGCTGTCGTTCAGCCTGAACGGGGTCGCGGACGAGATTCAGGACGCGAACAAGCTGTTCAAGCAGGGGCAGCTCGATCAAGCCTTGAGCAAGGTCGATACCTATCTTGCGGCCAAGCCGAAAGATGCGCAGGGACGCTTTTTGAAAGGCCTGATCGTCAACGAGCAGGGCAAGCCGATGGAAGCCATCAGCATCTTCACCGCGCTGACCAACGATTATCCGGAACTGCCGGAACCGTATAACAATCTGGCCGTGCTCTATGCCGGGCAGGGCCAGTACGAAAAAGCCAAGGTTGCGCTGGAAATGGCGATCCGCACCCATCCCAGCTACGCTACCGCGCACGAGAATCTGGGCGACATCTACGCCAAGATGGCGAGTCAGGCCTATGACCGCGCGCTGCAACTCGACAAGAGCAACGCCGACACCCGGACCAAGCTGGCGCTGATCCAGGATTTGTTCGACAAGGGCGCGCGCGCCGCCAAGGCGCCAACCATCCTGGTGGCGGATGCAACACCGGTTGCGCCGCTGCAGGCTTCCGCTCCGGTGGCACAGGCACCGGCAACAGCGGTGAACAAGCCGGTCGTGGTCGCCGCAGCCCCGGTCGTTCAGGCTGCTCCGGTTGCGGCGGTCAAGGCCGAGACTGTCGCTGCACCGGCTAAAGTCGAACCTGCCGTTGTTCCGGTCAAGGCCGAGGCTGCTCCGGTTTCCGTTCCCGCCAAGACTGCATCGTTGCAGGATGCGAGTGCCGGGATCGAGCGTGCAACACGCGACTGGGCCAAAGCCTGGTCGGGCAAGAATGTGAAGCAGTACCTGTCCTTTTACGCGAGCGACTTCAAAACGCCGGGCGGGCTGTCGCGCAGCGCGTGGGAAGCGCTGCGCAAAGATCGCCTGACCAAACCCAAATCGATCCAGGTTGGTTTGAGCAATCTCAAGGTGACGCTTATTGATGCGCAACAGGCGCAGGTGTCGTTCACCCAGAACTACCGCGCCACCCAGTTCAAGAGCCTCGATCGCAAGACGCTGGTTTGGGCCATGCGCGATGGCCGCTGGCAGATCGTTGAAGAGACGACCGGAAAATAATCATGCGCCTGCCACTTATCCTGATGGTGCTTGCCGGTTTCGCCACTCATGCGGTGGCCGAGCCGGATTCGCGCAATCTGGAAAGATCGCTGGCGCGGAGTTTGCAGGCGGTCGGGGAAAATCGTCTCGACGTCGCGCTGAACGAAGTGGATTCCCTGCTCAAACTCAACCCCGACTTCAAGCTGGCGCAACTGGTCCGGGGCGACTTGCTGTTGGCGCGGTCACAGCCTTTGCGCGATTTCGGCAATGCGCCCGATGCGCCGCGCGAATTGCTGCAGGATCTGCGGGAAGAAGCGCAGGTGCGCCTGCAGCGCGCGCAGCGGCAACAGCCGATCGCGGTGCCGCGTTATCTGTGGCAATTGAATCCGCAACAGCGCTATGCGGTCGTGGTGGATACCAGCAAGTCCACGCTCTATCTGTACGAGAACGTCAACGGCGAACCGCGTTACGTTGCCGATTACTACATCAGCATGGGCAAGAACGGTGCCGACAAAGTGGTCGAGGGCGACCAGAAAACCCCGCTCGGTGTGTATTTCGTGAAAGGCTACATCCCGCGCCAGAAACTGGCTGATCTGTATGGCGCCGGCGCTTACCCGATCAGCTATCCCAACGAATGGGATGTGCGGCAGGGGCGCAGCGGTCACGGCATCTGGCTGCACGGCACGCCCAGCAACACCTACAGCCGCGCCCCGCGTGCCAGCAATGGTTGTGTCGTTCTTGCCAATGACGACTTGCTCCGGCTTGGCCGCGACATCACGGTCGGCGCGACTCCGGTCATCATCACGGGCCGCATGGATTGGCTAGACGACACTGACCGCGCGGAACGTGAAGCACTGTTGAGCGCCATCGAGCAATGGCGCAAAGCCTGGGAAAGCCGGAATACCGGTTCTTATCTGGCACACTACGCGCCGGATTTTTCCACCGGCAAAGTGGCGCGCGCCGCCTTTGCGCAGCAGAAACAGCAGGTCAACACCGGCAAGACCTGGATCAGGGTCAAAGTGGATAACCTCAGCATCTTTCCGTATCCGACCCAGCCCGATCTGGTTGTGGTCAATTTTGATCAGGACTATGCCAGTAACAACCTGGTCAATCGCATGCACAAGCGCCAGTACTGGCAGAAACGCGATGGTCGCTGGCAGATCGTGTATGAGGGCTCCGCATCATGAAAAATTTTTCGTCTTTCGTCCTGTCTTTTTTGCTGGCCGGACTGTGTGTCCTGCCCGCGCACGCCGCTTCTTCAACCCATGGAAAAATGAAAATGGTCAAACTCCACACCAACCACGGCATCATCACCCTGCAACTTGACGCCGAAAAAGCGCCGCTCACCGTGAAGAATTTTCTCGACTATGTGAACAGCGGTTTCTACAGCAACACGGTCTTCCATCGCGTGATCCCCAATTTCATGATCCAGGGCGGCGGCTTTGAACCGGGTATGAAACAGAAGGCAGTCAACGCCCCGGTGAAGAATGAAGCGGCGAACGGGCTGAAGAACGACACCTACACCATCGCCATGGCGCGCACCAGCGATCCGCATTCCGCCACCGCGCAATTCTTCATCAACACCAAGAACAACAGTTTCCTCGACTATCCGGGGCAGGATGGCTGGGGCTATTGCGTGTTCGGCAAGGTGGTCGAGGGCAAGGAAGTGGTCGATGCCATTGCCAAGGTCAAGACAAGCAACAGCGGCTTCCATCAGGACGTGCCGAAAGAAGACGTCATCATCACCCAAGCCGAAATCGTGCAATAACTGAAACGGCGCTGCGGCGCCGTTTTCATTCATGCCCCATTCGCTTTTCATCTCCGATCTGCACCTGAGTGACGCGCACTCGCCCGCTGCGCAACTATTCCGGCACTTTGTGCGCGACTTGGCGCCGCAGGCGGAAGCGCTCTACATTCTGGGTGACCTGTTCGAGTATTGGGCGGGGGACGATGATCTCGCCGATCCGTTTCATGGCCGTGTCACGGGCGACCTGCGCCAGCTCGCCGCGCAGGGCACGCGCATTTTTATCATGCACGGCAATCGGGATTTTCTGATGGATGAGCAACTGGCGGCGGCGTGCCGCGCCTCTTTGCTTGTGGATCCGACCCTGCTTGATTTGTATGGCACGCCGACACTGTTGACGCATGGCGATGCGCTGTGCACCGACGATGCTGCCTACCAGCAGTTTCGTCGCATGGTGCGCGGCGCCGCGTGGCGGGACGGCTTCCTGGCGTTGCCGCTGGCTGAACGCAAGACGCAGATCGAAGGGATGCGCGCCCAGAGTGAACAGTCGAAGCGCGGCAAGGCGATGGAGATCATGGATGTGAACGAGGCGGCGGTACAGGCGTTGTTGCGCCGGCACGGCTACCCGCGTTTGATCCACGGCCACACGCACCGTCCGGCACGGCATCTGCACCAGGTCGATGGCCACGCCTGCGAACGCTGGGTGCTGGGCGACTGGGATGCGGGTCGCGCGCAGATCTTGCGCGCCGATCAGGCGGGGCTGCACTGGCAGACATTGGGGACGCAAGATTGAGTTGCGTTCCCCGATTTCGACCTGAGCCGCATTTGGCGCTAGAATGCGCATCCTTTTAGACGCTCGAATCATCATGGCCCGCATCACTATCGCCTTATCCAAAGGCCGCATCTTCGAAGAGACGCTGCCGCTGCTGCAATCGGCGGGGATCACCCCGCTGGAAGACCCGGAGACTTCGCGCAAACTCATTCTGCCGACCAACCGCGCCGATGTGCGGCTGATCATCGTGCGCGCGTCCGATGTGCCGACCTACGTGCAATACGGCGCGGCGGACCTGGGCGTGGCGGGCAAGGATGTATTGAACGAACACGGCGGCGACGGTCTGTATCAGCCGCTCGATCTGAATATCGCCAAATGCCGCATGATGGTCGCGGTGCCGGTCGGTTTCGATTACGCGTCGGCGGTGAAACGGGGCGCGCGCCTGCGTGTGGCGACCAAATATGTGAAGACCGCGCGCGAACATTTCGCCGCCAAAGGCGTGCATGTCGATCTGATCAAGCTGTACGGCTCGATGGAGCTGGCGCCGCTGGTCGGCCTGTCCGATGCCATCGTCGATCTGGTCAGCAGCGGCGCCACCCTGAAGGCCAATAACCTGGTGGCGGTGGAAGAGATCGCGCAGATTTCTTCGCGTCTGGTGGTGAACCAGGCTGCCCTCAAATTGAAGCGTTCTACCCTCCAGCCCATGCTGGACGCCTTTGCCGGAGCCATCAAGTGAACATCACCCGGCTTTCCACACAACAAGCTGATTTCGATATCAGGCTGAATAAGCTGCTGGCCTTCGAAGAGACGGCCGACGAAAAACTGGAAGCGACCGTTGCGGCCATCCTCGCCGACGTGAAGCAGCGCGGCGATGAGGCGGTGCTCGAATACACACGCAAGTTCGACCGTTTGCCGCTGGCAAACGCCGCCGCGATGGAATTGCCGCAGAGCGAATTGCAGGCCGCATTCGACGGGTTGCCTGGCGCGCAGAAGCTCGCGCTGGAACAGGCGGCGCAACGAGTCACGTCCTACCACCAGAAACAGGTGCAAGCCTCCTGGCACTACCTCGATGAAGACGACACCCTGCTCGGACAGCAGGTCACGCCGCTGGATCGGGTCGGCCTCTACGTGCCCGGCGGCAAGGCGGCCTATCCTTCCTCCGTGCTGATGAATGCCTTGCCCGCCAAAGTGGCCGGTGTGGCCGAGCTGATCATGGTCGTGCCGACGCCAGATGGCGTGAAGAACCAACTGGTGCTGGCGGCGGCGCATCTGTCCGGCGTGGATCGCGTGTTCACCCTCGGCGGCGCACAGGCGGTGGCGGCATTGGCCTACGGCACGGGAACCATTCCCAAGGTGGACAAGATCGTCGGCCCCGGCAATGCCTATGTGGCTTCGGCCAAGCGGCGTGTGTTCGGCGCCTGCGGCATCGACATGATCGCCGGGCCGTCCGAGATTCTGGTCATCTGCGACGGCCAGACCGATCCGGACTGGGTGGCGATGGATCTGTTTTCGCAGGCCGAGCACGACGAACTGGCGCAGGCCATCCTGTTGTCGCCGGATGCCGCCTTCATCGACGCCGTGGCGGCCAGCGCCGACAAGCTGCTGGCGCAGATGCCGCGCCGCGACATCATCCGCACCGCGCTGGAGAATCGCGGCGCGCTGATCCGCGTCGCCGATCTGGGCGAGGCCTGCCGCATCAGCAACCGCATCGCGCCGGAACACCTGGAGCTGTCGGTGGCCGACGCGCAGATACTGTTGCCGCAGATCAAGCATGCCGGCGCCATCTTCATGGGGCGCTACACCTCCGAGTCGCTGGGCGACTACTGCGCCGGACCGAACCACGTATTGCCGACTTCCGGCACCGCGCGCTTTTCCTCGCCGCTGGGGGTGTACGACTTCCAGAAACGCAGCAGCCTGATCCAGGTATCCAGGGCGGGCGCGCAGAAGCTGGGGGACATTGCCTCCACCCTGGCGTTTGGCGAGGGGCTGCAGGCCCATGCCCAGTCGGCCCTGTATCGAAAAAACAAATAGAAACTTTCGGTTGTGTGTTTTTGCCGCTTTGGGTAGAATCCGCGCCTCATTTTTGCAACTGGTCTGGAGTTAGTCATGGCACGCGTCTGTCAAGTCACGGGGAAAGCCCCGATGGTGGGTAACAATGTTTCCCACGCGAACAACAAAACCAAGCGTCGTTTCTTGCCGAATCTGCAACGCCGCCGTCTGTGGGTTGAATCGGAAAACCGTTGGGTGTCTTTGCGCCTGACCAATGCCGCGCTGCGCACCATCGACAAGAACGGCATCGACGCCGTCCTGTTCGAGATGCGCGCCCGCGGCGAGAAGGTATAAAGGAGAATTACTGTGGCAAAAGGCGCTCGCGAAAAGATCAAACTGGAATCCTCCGCTGGTACGGGGCATTTCTATACCACCAACAAAAACAAACGCACCACCCCGCAAAAGCTCGAATTCATGAAATTCGACCCGGTGGTGCGCAAGCATGTCGCATACAAGGAAACCAAGCTGAAGTAATTCGGCGAAGTTCAGGTGTGCAATAACGAAACCCGCGCAAGCGGGTTTTTTATTTTGCGCTTTGATGCATGTCAATTTTTTGCCGTTGCGAGGGGCTTATGCTTGCAGCCCGCCAGCGCTGCAAGCTCGAAGTATCAATTCAGAGGAGATTCGATGTCCCGTGCAAGGATCCCGCAACTCATCTGCCCTGCCGGTAGTCTCCCCGCCTTGAAGGCGGCGGTCGACCATGGCGCCGATGCGGTTTATCTCGGTTACAAGAACGACACCAACGCGCGTAACTTTGCCGGCCTCAATTTTGACGAGAAGGCGATGCGCGAGGGGATTCGCTACGCGCAGTCGCGCGGGCGCCATGCGCTGCTGGCGATCAATACGTTTGCGCAGCCCGGGCGTGATGCGGACTGGCAACGCGCGGTGGACGGCGCGGCCGATCTGGGCGTCGATGCGGTGATCCTCGCCGATGTCGGATTGCTCGATTACGCTGCCCGTCGCCATCCCGCTTTGCGTCTGCATCTTTCGGTGCAGGGTTCGGCCACCAGTTACGAGGCGGTGAATTTTGCCCAGCGCGAATTCGGCGTGCGGCGCGCGGTGCTGCCGCGCGTGCTGACACTGGCGCAGGTCGAGAACGTGATTGATCACACGACCGTGGAGATCGAGGTGTTCGGTTTTGGCAGCCTGTGCGTGATGAACGAAGGGCGCTGCTGGCTTTCTTCCTATGCCACCGGCGAATCGCCGAATACGGTCGGCGCCTGTTCGCCGGCGAAATACGTCAAGTGGGAAAAAACGCCGGGACAGATGACGACGCGCCTGAACGGTATTCTGATCGACCGCTTCGGTGACAACGAAGCCGCCGGCTATCCGACGTTGTGCAAAGGTCGTTTTGAAGTCAACGGCGAGACGTATTACGCGCTGGAAGAGCCGACCAGTCTCAACGTGCTGGAGATCTTGCCGGAGATTGCGCGCATCGGGGTTGCCGCGATCAAGGTCGAAGGCCGCCAGCGCAGCCCGACCTATGTCGCGCAAGTCACCCGGGCCATGCGTGCCGCGCTGGATGCGCTGGCGCGCGAAGGCGAACAATACCGGGTGCAAGCGGCGTGGCAAGCCGAGTTGGCGAAAGTCTCGGAAGGCAGCCAGGCGACGCTGGGTGCGTACAGCCGGCCGTGGAGATAAAGGGATGAGATTAGCCTTGGGCCCGCTGTTGTTCTTCTGGCCGAAACAGCAGGCGCAGGATTTCTACGCCGAGATGGCGCAGAACCCGGCCATCGACATCATTTACCTCGGCGAAGTCGTCTGCTCGCGCCGCCAGCTCATGCGCGTGGCCGACTGGATCGCGCTGGCGCGTGAGCTGGGCGATGCGGGCAAGGAGGTGGTCGTTTCCGCGCAGGCCTTGCTCGAATCGGAAAGTGATCTGAAGGCGCTGCGCCGCCTGATGGATGAGGCCGGTTGCAAGGTCGAGGCCAACGATCTCGGTGCGGTGAACATCGCCGCCGGACGGCCTTTCGTGGCCGGCCCGCACTTGAACATCTACAACCAGACTACGCTGGCGACCTATGCGCGCTATGGCATGCAGCGCTGGGTGCCGCCGCTGGAGGCCGACCGCAAACTGGTGGAGACGCTGCATGGCAATCGCCCACCGGGAATCGAGACCGAAGTCTTTGTTTTTGGCAAATTGCCGCTGGCGTTCTCGGCGCGCTGTTTCACCGCCCGCCATTACGGGCTGAACAAGGACGATTGCCAGTTCAAATGTATCGACCATCCCGCAGGCATGACCCTGAACACCCGCGAAGGCCAACCTTTTCTGGCGATCAACGGAATTCAAACCCTGTCGGCGCAACATTACAACCTGTTGCGGGAAGTGCCGGACATGCGCAAGATCGGCATCGACATCATCCGCATCAGCCCGCAGGCGCAACAGATGGCGCAAATCATCCAGGCGTTTGATGCGGCGCGGCGCGGCGAATCGGTTGAAACTGATAGGCACGGCTGGAGCGACGCAGGCATGGTGGACGGCTACTGGTTCGGCGATGCGGGCATCGCGCAACGTCATCAGAGTGAAATGGGCAAGCTGCAAGGAGATTAAATCATGAGCAAAAAAATCAGCATCCCCAAATTCCAGTTGCCCGCCATCATCGCGCGCCTCGGCGGCAAATTGCCGCAATGGCCGCACACCCTGACGCTGATTGCCGGATTGAATGCCGCCGTGAAAATGAAGCTGTTGCCCGTGGAAGATTTGTCCGTGCTGGAAGGTCGCAGCTTCTTCGTCGACGTGCTGGATACCGGTGGCAAGGCGCACTTCACCTATCGCGCCGGGCTGTTTCGTCCGCTGTTTTCTGCGCCACGGGCACCCGATCTGGCCTTCCGCGCCAACCTGTCGGCGTTTATCCAGCTCCTTGCGCGGCAGGAGGACCCTGACACCCTGTTCTTCAAGCGCGAACTTTCTGTCGAAGGAGACACCGAGCTCGGTTTGTATGTAAAGAACATGCTGGACGCAGTCGAATGGCCGCAACTGCCGGGATTGGTTAACCATTGAGCCAGCGCCCCAAACCTGAAAAGTAAAAGATTATGAGGTTTCAGCCTGTCGCTCGCAGGCGATGGGGGACAAGTCAAACAAGTTAATGTGGTTCGTGTGCAAAAGAAAAACCCGCGAAAGCGGGCTTTTTCAGGTGCCACAGATTGTTCCGGCCAGCAGTGCTATCGCTTTGGCGGAATTGATAGAGTGAAATTAATGATGTCTGTGAGTTCTTTCACATGAATGCCTCGTGGGTCGTTGGGGATCATTGGAATATATTCATTCCACTCGCCTTTGCCTCCCTTGGAAATCTTTTTCACCAATCCGGGCACGAGAGGCATGCTTTCGCCGACACTGTTGATCTTGAATCCCTTGTAAACATAAGTTGTCTCGCCTCGATAACGGTCAGCGATATCCTGCCACGAAGGTCCGAATTTTGTTCGATTCATGCCGTGGCAAGCATCGCATTCCAGCGCTTTTATCTCCGCCAGGATTGGGGCGGGAATTTCCATTCTGAGGCTATCTGCCGCGTTTGAATTCATGCCGGCCATCATTGATAAGAGCAACGCGGCCAATCTGATGTTTTTCATGTACTGCCTCCACTTGTTTGTCTAATTTTGTCCTTCGTGAATCGAGGGCGATTGTAACGGTATCTTCAGGGTAAAGAAAATTCCCCAGATGCGAGTGTTGTTTTCACGCGGAAATATGGAAACTGGATGAAATCGGGTGACGTATAAGTTCTGCAAAGAAAAAGTATCGGAGTT